>JAYVVL010000386.1:0-8705 GCA_043787035.1 Synechococcales cyanobacterium | reverse complement strand
CGGGGCTGATGACGGTATTTTTGTTGCGTAGCCCGGTATTTTTGCTGTTTGTCAAGGTGTTTCGGGAGGTGTTGCCGGGGGCGATGCCGAAGGCGAATGAACCCATTAATGTGATGAATATGTTCTTCGGTGCGGGGCTGATGGAAGAACTAATCAAGGCACTGCCTTTGTTCTTCATCTGCTTACTGGGGGTGGGCCGATCGACCCGGTGGCGCGATCGCTATGGCATTCGAGAACCATTAGATGGCATTTTGTTTGGCACAGCGTCGGCGATGGGCTTTACGCTCTTGGAGACCATGGGGCAATATGTGCCGGAGATTCAGAACATGGCCTTACAAGCGGGAATTGGGGTGCCTGATGCCCAGACGCAGGGGTTGCAGCTTTTGATTGCGCGGCTGCTGGGTTCGATTGCGGGGCACATGGCCTACAGCGGATATTTTGGCTATGCCATTGGGCTTTGTGTATTGAAACCCGATCGCATTTGGTTAACGCTCCTCTCCGGCTATCTCACGGCTGCGACGTTGCATACCCTGTGGAATTCGGTGGGGGGTTTACCGATTGTGGGTCCATTTGCCTTAGCGGCGATCGGGCTGTTGTCCTATGCATTGCTAGCGGCGGCTATCTTGAAGGCAAGAGCGCTCTCACCCAATCGCGATCAGAATTTTGCGACGCGACTCGGTAATTTGTGATTGAAAGCAACGTGTAATTGAAAGCAACGTGTAATTGAGGCCCATGAAAAAGCCCACAGATGAATTGCGGGCTGAGAGGATAAATTTAAGGGGTAACGTTAGCAATGGCTTTGGTAGCGCAATTTAGCGGTAATTTAGAGACGGCGTAGCTTGCGCTTTGCGAGGCCACCAAGAGCGATCAGGCCCAATACTATGGAGGGTTCAGGCACTTTCTTGTTCACTGGCTCAATGCCTTGCCGTGAAATCACGTAGTTTCCGGTATGGGAGAGGTTGTCGCTTTTTTCAACCAAGCCCGATTTAGTTGCAACAAAGCTAAATCCATAGTCGGTCTTGCCTTCATAGGTGGTCTTGACCACTTCGCTCGCTTGGATGACCTTGCTGCTGAGTTCACTCTTCAGGCCCGCCATCATCATTTTTTGGGTGTTGCTGAGTTTGGTGGTGGCAACGTACTGGTCGATCGATTTCGTGAACAGGGGTGACGCGTCGTAGTGACCTGCAAGACCCATGTTGATGACGTTGGTCGCATCTTGGCTGACATAGGAGATGTTGGGGTCGCTAAAGCGTTGGAAGCCGCCATTATTTTTGAAGATATTGAAGAGGGTTGTGCTGGTGGAGGTTCCCACCATGTTGCTAAACCCGTTAGCCGTGAGTGCGCTGTTAAACCAGTACTGACCGAACGTCGTGTCTTTATAGTTGCTAGACCAGTCCGAAGCCGTCAAACTGCTGATGGAAATCGCGCGGCCACCGATCGTTCCATTCAAGGTCGTGTTTTCGTGAAGTCAAAGCCTGCTTTTTCGCTGCTGGCGGCGAGTTCAACGTTCCCCGTCGGGTTAGCCGCAGTGCCGCCGAGAATCGTTTGGAGACTTGCGTTAGGATTGAGGAACGTGTGGGTATTGTTGGAGTTGTAGAGGAGGTAGTCGGTTGCTGCAGTGCCGCCCATGGTCGCATTTTTGAGACTATTGGCTTGGGCGGGTGCGATGGCAACAGTGGTTGACACGAGAAGACTTGCGGCAACGAGAAGCTTGGATCTGAATCGGGTAGGACGATGGAGGTGTGGCATGGCAGTTATAGCGTTCCTGAATAGTGGCGAAACGTTGAAATCGTATATTTGCATTCCAACTCTCCCTATGGTGGTTGTACTGCCGACTCAATCACCACACGAAAGTTACGCAATCCCCGATGAAGAGTGGGCGAAGGACATACAACTCGGGTTAAGAAGACGTAAAGAGCCAATTCAACGTCTCGATCGCGCATCCCAAGGTTTTGTGTGCAGGTTTTGTGTTTAGATCAAAACTCCTGATATAAACATGATTTGGGTTAAACACGATCTATGGCATTTTCTTCAGTAACTCGGGCATTAGGTCGGCTGCCGCTGACGGGCGAATTGCTGACCAAACTTGGCCAAAAAAAATCGCTGACCCTTTCAGGTCTCTCCCGCCTGCCCAAGGGCATTGTCGCCTCAACCCTTGCTCAGAGCGCCGATCGACCCTTGCTTGTCGTCACAGCAACCTTAGAAGAGGCCGGACGCTGGACCGCTCAGCTCGACGCCATGGGCTGGCAAACCGTTCATTTTTACCCGACGTCAGAGTCGTCGCCCTACGAACCTTACGACCCAGAATCTGAGATGGTTTGGGGTCAACTGCAAGTGTTAGCCGATCTCGTTCGATCGACTCTACCCCTATCCAGCGAAACCTCTGAATTGTCATCTGAATTATCAGTTAATCGCTCATTGGCGATCGTCACCACCGAACGTGCACTCCAACCCCATCTGCCTCCCCGTGATGCCCTTGCCCCGTACTGCACTGCTCTCCAAAAAGGCGCAGAAATCAACACTGCTACCCTAGCGCTCCAACTCGCCAAACTCGGCTACGAAAAAGTTACGTTAGTCGAAAGCGAAGGACAATGGAGTCAGCGCGGGGATATTATTGATGTGTTTCCGGTGTCGTCAGAACTTCCGGTTCGATTGGACTTGTTTGGAGACGAGCTAGAACAAATTCGTGAGTTTGACCCTGGGACGCAGCGATCGCTCGATCGGTTGTCCAGTTTGGTGTTGACGCCCACCAGTTTTGGCCCGGTTATTCAAGCGGCGTTGACGGGTGAAAAAGAAATGCTGTTTCAGCAGGCTCTCAGCGAAGAAGAACTAGAAAAAATTGCGATCGGCGCGCAGATCTCAGGTTTACGACGATTTCTCGCATTAGCGTTTGATAACCCGGCCTGTATTCTCGACTATCTGCCTGAAAATACGATCGTTGCAATCGATGAGATTATCCTGGCGCGTGCCCATAGCGATCGTTGGCATGAACACGTTGAGGAACACTGGGCAGAATGCGATCGATTACATTTTATGAGACCGCTGCACCAACGCTCTGAAGTGTCTCTCGCTCACGCTGCCACCTTCGATTGTTTGTACCTGAGTGAAATGGTCGATTCATCGGAAGGGTTGAATCTTTCGAGTCGTCCGGTGCCGTCCGTTCCGCACCAATTTGGACGGCTAGCGGAAATCCTTAGAGAAGAGCGCAAGAAGGGGTTCAGCACTTGGCTGGTGTCGGCGCAACCGTCTCGATCGACGGCGTTATTGCAGGAACATGACTGTCCGGCCCAATTCATTCCCAATGTTAAAGATTATCCGGCGATCGATAAGCTCCTGTCCACTCGCACCGCTGTGGGATTGAAGTATTCAGGATTGGCCGAACTCGAAGGATTCATCTTGCCAACCTTTCGGGCGGTGGTGGTCACCGATCGGGAATTCTTCGGGCAGCATACTCTAACGACGCCGACTTACATTCGCAAACGCCGACGCGCCACGTCCAAGCAGGTTGATCCCAACAAGCTTCAACCTAACGACTATGTGGTCCATAAAACGCACGGCATTGGGCAATTTATTAAGCTCGAAAGTTTGATGCTCAATGATCAAATTCGCGAATATTTGGTTTTGAAATATGCAGATGGGACATTGCGAGTTGCGGCTGATCAAGTGGGCGCGTTGTCTCGATTCCGGGCCGTAGGGGAGAAAAAACCCGACCTGAATCGAATGTCGAGTAAAGCTTGGGCTGCGACTAAGATCAAAGTCAAAAAAGCGATTAAAAAAGTGGCGTTTGACTTGCTGAAGCTCTACGCCAATCGTGCGCAGCAAGAAGGATTTAGCTATCCCTCGGATACGCCGTGGCAGCAGGAAATGGAGGAGTCATTTCCCTACCAACCCACGCCCGATCAGCTTAAGGCGACGCAGGATGTGAAGCTCGATATGGAGAGCGATCGACCGATGGACCGGCTGGTGTGCGGCGATGTGGGCTTCGGAAAAACTGAGGTGGCCATTCGTGCGATTTTCAAAGCCGTCACAGCGGGGAAACAAGTAGCTCTTCTGGCCCCAACGACGATTCTGACTCAACAGCATTACCATACGCTTAAAGAACGGTTTGCGCCCTATCCGGTCAACATTGGATTGCTGAATCGATTTAAAACACCGTCTGAGAAAAAAGACATTGTGCAGCGCCTTGCGACCGCAGAAATGGATATTGTTGTGGGAACGCATCAGCTTCTCGGAAAAGGCGTCGCGTTTAAGGATTTGGGATTGCTGGTGATCGACGAAGAACAACGCTTCGGGGTGAATCAAAAAGAAAAAATAAAATCCATGCGATCGCAAATTGATGTTCTCACCTTAAGCGCCACTCCGATTCCTAGAACGCTCTATATGTCGCTGTCTGGGGTGCGTGAGATGAGCCTCATTATGACCCCGCCGCCTTCCCGTCGCCCGATCAAAACTCACCTATCTCCTTACGATCTAGAAGTGATCCGCGCGGCCTTAAGACAGGAACTCGATCGGGGTGGTCAGATTTTCTACGTGGTGCCACGGGTTGAAGGCATTGAGGAGATTAGTGCTCGATTGCGAGAAATGGTCCCGAGTGCGCGGATTGCGATGGCCCATGGACAAATGCAGGATTCGGAACTGGAATCGACCATGTTGGCCTTTAGCCAAGCTGAGGCGGACATTCTGGTCTGTACCACCATTATTGAATCGGGATTAGATATTCCGCGTGTGAATACGATTGTGATTGAAGATGCGCAGCTCTTTGGATTGTCGCAGTTGTATCAACTTCGGGGTCGGGTCGGTCGATCGGGCATTCAGGCCCATGCATGGCTTTTTTATCCCAAACAAAAAGAGCTATCCGAAGCCGCCCGCGCTCGTCTCAAAGCACTTCAAGAGTTCACGCAATTGGGATCAGGCTATCAGCTTGCCATGCGCGATATGGAAATTCGCGGGGTGGGCAGTTTGCTTGGAGCTGAGCAGTCCGGGCAAATGGAAGCGATCGGATTTGACCTCTATATGGAGATGCTGGATGACGAAATTAAAGAAATTCGAGGACAGGCGATTCCGCAGGTGGATGATACTCAAATCGACTTGAATCTCACGGCCTTTATTCCTACTGATTTCATACCTGATCCCGATCAAAAGATGTCGGCGTATCGAAGCGTTGCGGCGGTGAGTAGTAAGAAAGAATTGCTGGGAATTGCGGCAGACTGGACCGATCGTTATGGTCCAGTTCCTCCCGCAGCGGCGCAACTATTGCGAGTTATGGAACTCAAACAGATTGCAAAAGGACTGGGCTTCTCACGCATCAAACCCGAACGCCAGCAGCATATTATTCTAGAGACGCCCATGGAAGAACCCGCTTGGAAATTGCTCAAAGAAAATCTTCCCAGTCATTTGCAGGCGCGGTTTGTGTACCAAGCGGGACGCGTCACCGTTCGAGGGTTGGGTGTTATGAAACCTGAACAGCAGCTTGAGAGTCTGACGGATTGGCTCGGGAAAATGCAGGGTGCTATTGAGGATCCTGAGTTAGCCCTAGAAGTCGTTCATGAGTAAGATAGTTGTTTTATTTTCCGTGGTCTGGTCCAATGGATGCTGCTGAAAGGGTGCCACTTGACTCGACCGCGAATCGGACTTGAACCCGATCGTCTAATCAAACATTAGATAACAATGCTGCCACGTTTCGTACACTTGCGTTATCTCGATCGAATACTGTTACAGAAACAACCGATAGGCTGGGTTTTCGCTTTCATCCCACGACGGATACCCTAGATTATCCAGAAACTGCTGCCACTCTGGCATTTCTAGCGGCGGCACCTGCATTCCCACCAAAATGCGCCCATAATCAGCCCCGTGATTGCGATAGTGGAACAAACTAATATTCCAGTTTGGACTCATGGTGTTCAGAAATTGAACCATGGCACCCGGACGCTCAGGAAACTCAAATCGATACAGCAACTCATGACTCGCCAACAACGATCGCCCGCCCACCATATAACGAAGATGCAACTTCGCAAATTCATCATCCGTTAGGTCAATCGCCGTAAACCCATTGCGTTCAAAATCAGCATGAATGATAAGAGCATCCTGCCTGCTGGTAATTTGGACCCCTAGAAAAATGTGGGCTTGATCGCTGTCGGCAATGCGATAGTTGAACTCGGTAATATTGCGTTTGCCGAGACTTGTGCAAAACGTCCGAAAACTGCCGCGAGTTTCAGGAATCGTCACCGCAAAAATCGCCTCTCGACGCTCCCCAATCTCCGCCCGCTCCGCCACAAAACGCAATCGATCGAAATTCATATTCGCCCCACAGGCGATCGCCACTAAATTTTCGCCCCTAACGCCCGTTTGCTCCACATAGGCTTTCGCCCCCGCAATCGCTAGCGCCCCAGCCGGTTCTAGAATCGATCGCGTATCTTCAAACACATCTTTGATCGCCGCACAAATCGCATCCGTATCCACCAAGATAATATCGTCCACATAAAGCTGACACAAACGAAACGTCTCAACCCCCACCTCCTTCACTGCTACCCCATCAGCGAACAGACCCACCTGATTCAGACGCACGCGGTGCCCCGCCTTCAAGGATTGCTTCATCCCATCCGAATCCACTGGCTCTACGCCGATGATCTTAATCTCAGGCCGTAACCGCTTCACATAAGCCGCCACCCCCGCAATCAACCCGCCCCCGCCGATTGCCACAAAAATTGCATGAATCGGCGATCGAGCCTGACGCAGAATTTCCATGGCGATCGTCCCTTGACCCGCAATCACATCTGGATCATCAAAGGGATGAATAAACGTCAGATTTCTCTCGGTTTCCAGCGTCTTGGCATACTGATACGCGTCGTCATAGCTATCGCCATGCAAAATCACATCCCCGCCCCGCGCAATCACTGCATTAATCTTGACCTGTGGTGTCGTTGTCGGCATCACTATCGTCGCATGGGTTCCTAGACGCTTGGCTCCGAGGGCCACTCCTTGAGCATGATTCCCTGCAGAAGCCGCAATAACCCCAGCACTCAAGCTAGTAGGGCTGAGGTTGGCCATCTTGTTGTAGGCTCCGCGCAGTTTGAACGAAAACACCGACTGCATATCTTCCCGTTTGAGAAAAAGATTATTGTCTAACCGGGCGCTAAGGTTGGGGGCGAGATCCAGGGGTGTCTCCTGGGCCACGTCATAGACACGGGCCGTCAGAATGCGTTCGAGGTAGTCGGTTGGGGGAGGAGTCATGGCGATCGCAGTAGCTAGAGGGACGTCAAGTCTTTCTCAGGGTAGAGAAACGCATTATCTTGACATGAGTTTGTTTCCATTGAAGGGAGATTATCAAGGGTTCACGTTTCGATCGCATTCCGATCGGGGAATCGTTAAATTAATTAGTCCCTTATCGGTTTCATATTCAGGTTTCAAGCCATGAAAATTCGCGCATTGATACAAGTTTTGGTCGCAGCGACGATCGTTGGAGTGAATTTAGTCGCCTGTGGCCCGACGAAGGTTGCACAGTGTAATCTGCTGTCGAGTGAGATCAATCAGGTCGCAGGGTTGGGCAAAAAGTTTGAAGCAGTGGGAAAGGAGCTTGAAGTGAATGGTCGTAAGGTGAAGGACATTGAAGGTTTTCATAGAATGGCCAAAGAAGGCGCACAGAAGGTTACGGCCTTAGTGACGGAGCTAGATGGGTTTACGGCGAAAGTTAAGGGCGTGGAGTTGAAGGATGAGAAGTTGGTAGGGTACCGCGATCAGGCTGTAACGATCTATTCGGGCGCGTCGAAATCGCTGAAGGAGGTCAGTGGAGTGCTCGATCAGTTTACAAAATTGGAAGCAAACGAGGAAGGCAAGAAAATGTTGGCGGCTTCGTCGAAAAAACTAGAGACCGCAATGTCAGATCTCCAAAAGGTGGATCAAGACGAACAGAAGGTCTCGAAGGAATTTAATGAGTACTGTGGAGTGGGAAAAAAGTAGGGTGATGTTCCAACTTAGGGATCAGCGTGAAAATAAAGTCCCTGGCGAAGAGGCCCACTAGCCCCTAATTCTGGGGGGAGATGAATTTCCGAAGCCCCCGAGTTGGGAGGCTAGTGGGCCTCTTCGTGGGGTTTTAAAAAAGTGGGGCGTTATTTAATTGCTAGTCCCTCAGGCATAAGGAGTTAATACTATCCATCATTTGCCCTGGCGACTTTAGTCGCGGCTACACGAACAAAACCTGCCGCCACAGGTTAAATTTCTTACCCGATCGAAGCCGTCGCGACACTCGCAACCGTCGAAATCATCGCCTCAACCACCTGGTCAGGATTGACCTCAAACGGCAGATGGTGAATGTCCGAACCGGGCTTGCAGGCAAAGGTCGCCGCAATCTTCAGATCCTCAACGCTCACCTCACCCAACCCCAAATCCGCCAAACTCTTCGGCAAAGCGATCGCATCATAAAAACTCAGCAATCGTTGACGCGAAGCCTTAGCTAAAGCGCTACCTTGAATCATCTCTTCCAGTCGCAACTGCACCAAAATCCCAAACGCCACCTTTTCCCCATGCAAAATCCCATGGCTCTGCGGCAACTGCGTCAACCCATTGTGGACCGCGTGGGCCGCCACCGTTCGACATTGCGCGCCGCCGATTCCGCCACTAACGCCTGCTAAGAGCACCGTCGCATCCACTACGTTCCGCCAAACTTCACCGCCAGGATTTGCCAATGCCTCGATCGAGTGTTCAAGCAG
>JAYVVL010000385.1:0-8731 GCA_043787035.1 Synechococcales cyanobacterium | reverse complement strand
ATAAAATCTTGTCGGTTCTCTGTAATTAAGATGCGATGGATTGATGTTGCGTAACGAAGAACTTGATTGTCCGGAATGCGCTGATTTGCCTGACCTGCTTCGTAGGAAGTTAAGACATCATGACCTGCGGCTCTAAGCAGATTAACCATAACGATCGGAAAATTCTCGTTGGAATAAAACTGTAATAGCATCGAACTTACTCATCTTCGGCGATTGCACGGTCGATCGACTCACGGTTTTGTTGATAATAGTCCCAAGCGGCACTGAGGTCTGCGGAGGTTAGGCCGGGATAATTTGCCAAGAGTTCATCGTCTGGTGCGCCCTGTTGACGATAGGCCACTAATGTCCAGACGGGAATTCTGGTGTCCCGAATCCGCGCATGTCCGCCACAAATCCCTGGGGTCGATCGGATGGGATTTTGTAGGGTCTGTACGTAGGTTAAAGTCTGGTCAATTAGATCTTCTGGCAAGTCTGCGATTGTTTCGAGGAGTTGGTTTTTGTTTCTCATGTGAATTAGATCTCTCTACTGAAGCCATACTAGCGCGTTCCATTCTCAAAGCTCATTTCTTATTCTTGGGGCGATCGAGACCCAAGGTAGACCGTGATATCTCAAACTATAAGGAGATTTAGAATCGTTTTGCCCCGATGGAAGGGAATGCCCCGGTATACTGTGATGGACATCTATGGGGAGATTGGGTATGACGGATGAGCAAGATGTGCTGATTATTTTGACGGATGAGGAGTTTGAGGTTGATCCGGAGGAACGTGGCTGGAGTGAGCCGATTCGGAATGCGGTGGGACGGTTGCGGCCTGTAAAGCTTGATCCGGCGATCGTTGAGGCGCAGATGGCGAAGTTTGTGCGGATGGTGGGGCGGGTGTTTCAGCAAGCGAATGCGGAGGTGCCGCCGGAGTCGGGGTTGTCGTTGGAGGAGGTGGAGTTGGCGGTGAAGATTACTGGCAAGGGTCAGGTGCAGTTGATTGCTGGGGGCGAGGCGGGGGCTGAGGCAGGGATTACACTGAAGTTTAAGACGAAGAAAGCCCCCTAGCCCCCAATTCTGGGGGAACAGGAGTTTGTTTTGGAAAGTTGAGTGTGAGACATGGCGAATAATTGGGCGATCGTTGCTGGGATTAATGACTATGATTTTTTGCCGGGGTCTCCGCTGAAGTTTGCAGTGGCGGATGCGCTGGCAATGCGATCGTTTCTCTGTGATGATGTGGGGTTTAAGTCGGATCAGGTGTTGTTTTGTGGGGATGGGATGGCGGGGAGTAAGCAGGCAACAAGGTCAGTTCTGCGAGATATTTTGTTGCATCAGATCCAACGGGCGAAGAATGCTGATAATCTTTGGTTTTTCTTCAGTGGGCATGGGATTGCGGAGCATTTGATGCCGATCGATGGCAATCCTAGAGATTTGTCAGGGACGGCCATTTCAATTCACTTTGTGACAGAACACCTGCGGAAATGCAATGCAAAGAACATTGTTCTTGTGTTGGATATGTGTCGCAGTGAGGGGCGAGATCCGGATGAGAGAAATGTAGAGTCGATCGAGGTTTCGTTGCGGGAGTTGGTGAAGCAGCGGGAGGGGCAGCAGGGAATTATTACGCTGTTTTCCTGTGGGCGTGGGGAGAGTTCTTATGAGGTTCAAGCTTTGGGGCAGGGGGCGTTTACCTATGCGTTGCTGGAAGGGTTGCGGAAGACGACGATCGTCAAGGATCTAGAACAGTATTTAGCGTCACGAGTGCCGGAATTGAATCAGGCATCGGGAAAAGTGCGTAAGCAGGTGCCATTGGTGATTCCGGAACCGGGCTGGAAATATCATGAGCCGATTTTGAGTTGTCATGCGACGGAGGCTGATGTTGCACGGTTGAAGGAGATGGCGATCGATGCTGAGATTGAGGAAGAGTTTGTCGAGGCGAAGAGATTGTTACGTCAAATAGTTGAGCTTTCTGATGTGAAGTCTCAGCGTATGGATGCGTTGAAGGCAATCGATCGAATTGATAAGAAGATCGATCGGCCAAACATTTCTCCAACCGCACCTCAATCCGCTGCCCTCAAGTCTAAGGCTCCAGAAACACCAATCGCACCCACTGCTACCACCAAGCCTAAAGCACCAGCCCAGCAACCTATCGATGCTATCCCCCTCAACTCCGAAAAGGGCGCGAACTACCGCAAGCTCCGCAACCTGCTCAAGGCCAGATCATGGAAAGAAGCCGACCTAGAAACCCGTCAGGTTATGCTTCGGGTTGCCAACCGAGTCAGCGACGGCTGGCTGGATCCTGAGAGTCTCACAAAGTTTCCCTGCAAGGATCTCAGGACCATCGACCAACTCTGGGTGACTGCCAGCGATGGTAATTTTGGATTTAGCGTTCAGAAAGGGCTTTGGAAATTCTGTGGTAGCCCCATGAGTCTCAAGGACGAAAACTGGGAAGAATTTTGCTTTATAGTAGGATGGATGGAGCGTAGAAAAAGTTGGGGGACAACAATAACTGATTACGTGAGTTATTCCGGCATTTATCATAGTCTTTCTCTAAATGAATTACCGATATCTAATTTGTATTGCCCTCCATTGTTGCATGGTGATTTTAATTGGTGCTTAGCTATTATTTTATTTTCCCGCGCAGAGACTTGTGAACTTTAGTACGAATCAGTCCTGGTATTTTAATAGCTTTTTACTCAGTGCTACTCCGACATCAAATTGCTTCTTTAATCAAATTCGATGATTACTACTCATAAGCTAGCACGTACCACCAGTTAGGCAGAGTCGCGCAGGAATTACGGGATTATGAGCAAGCCCGCAAGGACTACCAACAAGCCCTCCAAATCTACATCGAATACAACGATCGCTACTCCCAAGCCAGCACCTATGGACAATTGGGATTACTTGCGGAAGCTGAGGAAAAGCCTGAAGAAGCAATTCACAATCTCCTCAAAGCATTGGAAGTCTTTGTTGAGTTTAAAGATAATCATTCGGTTTCAATGACCCTCAACAATATCAAACGCATTTACCAATCCAATCCGTCAGATCAACTTTTGAATACGATCGCTCAGGCGATCGACTGTAGCGAAGCGGAGGTTTTGCAGTTGTTTGAGCAACTTTGAAGGACGGAGGACGGAAGGCGGAGGACGGAAGATGGACCTCAATTCTGGGGGCGATCTTGTGGGGGAGAGATAGTATAATGGAGCGACTAGGAGGAAACCATGATGTTACAAACCAATGCGATCGACAGCATTAACTCACTGCTCACCACGCTCCCCGAATCCCTCCAAATCGAGGCATTACACTATATTGAATATCTGACCTCCCGCCGCGTTGGTGAAACCTCCCAAAGTGGGAATCGACCCGTCCAGGAATCCCTCGAACCCATTATCCAAAAACGCAATGGCTTCGGTATTCTCAAAGGCAAAGTCACGATCGCCGATGACTTCGACGCCCCACTAGAAGAATTTGCCGACTACCAATAGTCCATGAACATCCTCATCGACACACATATCTTGATTTGGTACATCGCAGGACATTCCAACCTGAACAAGCCCATGATCAATCTCCTAGAAGACGCTAGAAACAACATCTCTATCAGTGTTGCCAGTCTTTGGGAAATCGCGATCAAACTCGGTAAAGGCAAACTCGATCTAGGCATTGAATTTCATGAACTAGAAGCGATTTTGAATCAACTGAACATCCAATTCCTTCCCATTCTGTTCAGCGATCTTAATGTTCATCGCACCTTGCCGTTCCATCATACCGACCCCTTCGATCGGCTGATCATTTCCCAATCCATTAACCAGAATCTAACTCTCATGAGTGCCGATTCAGCATTCAAAGATTATCCGATACAAAATATTTGGTCAGCACTATGATGAATCCTTAACCTCGATCGTATTTACAGGTCCCATCCTTCAGATCAACTTTTGGATACGATCGCCCAAACTCTAGGCAGCAGTGAAGCGAAAGTTTTGCAATTGTTCGAGCAACTGTGAGGCTTGTTTTGTAAATGGGACAATCGATCGTCGCCTATTCTAGGGCGTTGCGATCGTTTGAACCGTTAAAACCTGTGGCGGCGTTGCATCGGGCGGGTAGATCAAATCCACCTGGACCAGTCGTTTTTCTTTCGGTTTTAACTTCAATGTGACAAGGGGTTCGCCCATTTGTCCGCGCCGCTGCACCAAATGCACGTAGCGCGTCTTCGCCATCCCGGCATCATCCGCTGCTCTGACCCGCACCGTTCCTCGAAAAAAGACACTCTTTGGCAACGGTTCAAAAAAACGCAATCCCTTCTGTGTGTCCTCTCGTTTTAGCGGCGTTTCGATCGAGACTGTCACCGTTTGCGCACTCGCACTTTGATTTTCTAACGGCAGCGTCAAATTGTATTCAATGCCGTAATTTCCGTGTGCTTGATAGGCCGTATCGGGATACCGAACCTCCATTTTGGCGCTTTGGTTTTGCTTCGTGCCTAGCATCCCGCGATTGAGCAAGCTAATCCCATATGAAAAAGCGCCTCCAATCGGCGGGGTGGCCAGGGTTCTCTTTCCGAGATCAGTCACTTGAGCTTGCCAGCGCGACCCCGTTGCCACCCCAGCCACCCGACCATAGACTAGACTTCCTGCTGTCTGTTCGATCGGAGTGGGGGTCTTATCTCGTGGGGTTGAAAGCTGACCCGTTTGCACCACATCTTGCCATTCCGCAAGGGTCGGTGCTCGTTCTTGACCGCGCACATCCATCTTCGCAAACAGCGCCAAACTCGCCACATACACCCTCCCACTACTGCGCACCCGCATCAGCGTCGATCGGCCATTCACCGGGGGAATTAGCGTCTTGACGGGAATCGGGAGATTCAGCAACATCCCATACTGCTGCGGTGCAATGGTAATCGACGCTGGAAACACATCTTGCCGTCGCCCTCGCAACACGTCACTCACCGATCGACTTCCTGGCCCTGCGTACACGTTACCAATAGGATTCTCAACCACCGACGGCATCTCGATAAACGGCGCATCGGGCTGACTGACATAGCTTGCCGCTTGCAGAATATCTATTGTCACAGGTTCAGCGGTTGGATTGTAAACAATGACGCCTTCATACAGCGTCCGTAAATCCTCAGCGCCTCCCTTCGCAATGTGATGCGTAAATAGATCAAACCGTCCCGTGAACGATCGATCGAGATGCGCATTTGCAAAGGATTTCTGAGCCTTAGGAAACGTCGAAAGCAGAATACCTTCGTTTAGCACCAGTTCTGGACTATTGCTGTTAAACACCGGAATTTGGTCCAATGCTCCTGGCAATACCCGCATCTCCTGAGGCCGAAGAATCTCCTGAGGAACAGGCCCATTCGGGGGTGTATTTGGCAGTTGAGTGATTAAGAATGCGGTGGCTAAGAGGAACATAATTAATAGGGGAAACGATAGTTTATGGATCAAGTGGGGGTTTGTGCATAATCATCAAGGCCAATCAGTTGGAAGTTCGGACTGCTCAGATTGGGCAAGCTTGCCGAAGTCCCATACTTCATATCATTCATATACCAAATTGTCGGCGTTCCAGTTGCTTTATCCAGCCATAGTAGGTCGCGACTACCATCCGCGTTGAAGTCACGCGTTCCCACTAGATCCCAACTGGAACTAATCACCTTCGGCAGCACTACATCATTTATGAACTGGCCATTGCTTAACTTCCAGAAGACCGCCGTTTGAAGTCGGGAATTGTACCAAAGGATATCGGCATTTCCATCTCGATCGAAGTCGTTAATTTCCTTGATTTGCCAATTTAAATCAGTGACCGTTGGTAATACAATCCCTCGCTTCAAGGCACTTCCATTCATGAGCCAAACTGAATTTTGGCCCGTCTCACTGTTGCGCCAGACTAAATCAACTTTGCCATCGCCATCGAGATCGATCGATTGCACGATTTTCCAGGCTTGATCCACATTAAACATGAAGGCGCTAGATTGAATGGCCGCCCCATCCATAATCCAAACAGCCGTGGCATTAGTTTCCGTATTGCGCCAGAAGAAATCGGCCTTTTTGTCACCATTGAAGTCAGCAACTTTGCTGATTCGCCAGCCTGGAAAGTTCGGGCCGACTTCTAAAGGCGATAGCGTCGTGACGTATTGATAGCCATTCATTTTCCAAATGAGCGTCTTTCCATTGGTTTGATTTTGCCAGTAGAGATCAGGATTGCCATCCGCATCTGCGTCTCCACTGCCAATGTAGCTCCAGTTTGAATCTAAAGGCGGAAAGAGTGTGATGCGATTGTAGGTTTTATTTGTGAGATCGCCCAGTTCTATTGATCCTGTAATGCTATCACGGACCAAAAGTTCGGCTTTGCCATCTCTATTTAAATCTACCGTGGCCAAAATTCTCGTTTCTGAATTAGACAATGCCGTAATCTTAGATTCACCGCCGTACAGTGATTTGCCTACTTGCCAGGTGACTAAATCGCCCGTTGTCGTATCGATCCAGAGTAAGCTTGGAGGAGTCGATCGATCGAGTTGTCCTAAGCCTAAAAACTGCTGTCCTAGAACGGTATTTCCCAGGAAGGCGCTATTGCTATAGACAATGCCCTTAGGTGATTGTTGGAAATACCAAAGTTGATTCTGTCCGGTAAGGGAGTTTTGAAGTAATAAATCCGTTACACCATCTTGATTAAAGTCACCTGAGGCTTTAACTCGGTAGCCTTCGCCGGGATTTTGTAAGGCGGTATCACTGATGAATCCATTGCGATTCATGTACCACACAGAGATTGCATTAGTGGCTCGGTTTTGCCATACCAGATCACTCGTGCCATCGCCATTGAGATCTGCCGTCGTAGCGACTTGCCAGGTGAGGTCGGGCAGTGAGAAATTCAAGTAGGACGCTGAGCTGATTTGTCCACCTGCCATGCGCCAGAGGGCCATTCTTCCCGTCTGTTGGTTCCGCCAAAACAGGGTTTTTTGGGCATCTCCAGAGAAGTTTGCAATGGCCTCTATCTTCCAATTTAAATCGCTCACGACTTGAACGGTTCCACCGCTTAAAAAGCGTAATCCATTCATGGCCCAATAGTCAACGGCACCCGTTCGGGAGTTGTACCAAATTAAATCTGGGGTGCCATCTTGGTTATAGTCCGAGATGTCTTTTACCGACCATTCAGCCGCGACTCGTCCACCACTTAAGGTGCTGGGCAGTACATCTGTAATGACACTTTCAACGACACTGCCATTCATTTTCCAGATGTGCAATTCACCAGTTTGAGTGTTGTGCCAGAGAGGATCAGTGTCGCCATTGCCATCAAAGTCAGCGCTGCCATAGTAGCGCCATTCTGGAGAATTGTACGATCGCAAGCTGCCGGCATTGAAGGTTTTGGTGGTGGGTCCGAGATTGGTCTGCCAAAGGACGGTTTCGCCCGTGGTGGGATTGCGCCAGAGGAGGTCGTTGAGGCTATCGAGGGAGATGTTGTTACCAGGGTCTGCGATGTCGTCGTTAAGGATGGAGCCGATCGCCTGATCGCCGCCGGGGGTGAAGCTGGCGCTGTTGGTGGGATTGGTGAGTTTGAGGGTGAAGGTTTCGTTCCCTTCTAGTTTTTTGTCGCCATTGACCTGCACGACAATAGACTGTTTAGCGTCTCCTTTATTAAAGGTAACGGTTCCCGTGCGGCCACCCGCAGGTAGTTGATAGTCGTTATCGCTCAGAGTGGCACTGCCATCTAGGATTTCGTAGTTAACGGTGAAGGCTCGATCGGCGGGTCCGTTGGTTAAGTTGACATCGAAGACGAAAGGCTTGGTTCCACTATTGCCTTCGGTGAGACTGACGGAACTAATGGCAAGAATCGGTGGCGCGGTGGACAGGGTGTCGTCGTCAATGATGGTGCCGATGGCGCTTCCTGTGGTGACTACTGCGCCACTGGCGTTCCGCAGCTCAATAGTGAAGGTCTCGGTTGCTTCAGGTTGGGTGTCGCCATTGATGGTGACGCTGAACTCTTGGGTGAGTGCTCCGGTCGAGAGGAAGGTGAGAGTTTGAGTTTTGGACACAAAATCAGCAGAAGGCCCTGTGGAAATGGCTCCGGCAGGACCCGTTCCATCCACTGTCACTACATCGACAGTAATAGGTTGACCTGCTGTTGGGGCTTTGTCTAGGGTGACGGCGTAGGTCAACGTCTTGGTTCCGGTGTTGCCTTCGGTGTCACTGCCTTTAATGGGCGTGATGCTAAGTCGTGGGGTGCTAGCGGGGGCGTCATCGTCAATGATGGTGCCGATCGAATTACTAGTGGTCAGGGTGCTATTGGTTGCGCCGCTGAGTTGGACGGTGAAGGTTTCCGTGGGTTCGACTTGGGTGTCGCCGTTAACGAGGACGGTGAAGGTTTGGGAGAGCGGGCCACCTGCGATGAAGGTGAGGGTTTGATTTTTGGCGGTAAAGTCGGGAGTTGCACCTGTTGAAATTGCGCCGCCTAAACCCACGCCATCGATCGTAGCCACATTCACCATGACATCTTTGCCCGTAGTTGGCGCTTTGTCGAGGGTGACTGTGAAGCTGAAGGATTTTGTTCCGCTGTTCCCTTCAGGTTGAGTTGCATCGGGGTTTGCGGTGATGCTGACGTTCGGACGATTGGCAATGGCCTGGTCGTCGTCTAGGATAACAACCGATTTGGTGTCGGGTCCACTGAGTACAGCTCCGATCGGATTGGAGAGCTTCACAAGGAAGGTCTCATCGGCCTCAATTTTGTCGTCGCCGTTGATGGTGAAAAAGGCCGTTGTGCTGAGTTGTCCC
>JAYVVL010000384.1:0-22163 GCA_043787035.1 Synechococcales cyanobacterium | reverse complement strand
GGAGTGTAATGCACCCAGTCAACCTCTATCCCCGCAAACGGCGGGACATCCTCTGGCGCAAACCCTTCGCGTGCCACCCTAAAGGAATAGTGCATCATGTGAACCCGCTCAGGTGGACGTAGAGTATTAGAAATCTCGATCGTCGCCCCTGCATCTTTAACCGCTTTGGCAAAGGCTTTAGCACTGTCGCGGAACGGAAAGGAAAGGTCCTCTAGAGAAGTGCTCGCGCGCTTAAACTCAACCCACAGCGGGCCGACAAGCCGCTGACGTAATCGCTTAGAAAACTCGGTCAAAATTGCGATCGCCGGACTTAGATCTCCCGCAAGCTTGGTCTTGGTCTTAGCCGATAGTCCCAAGGTCAACGCTGCCGCAAACCCAGTGTCTAAGCGCTTATAGACTTCCACCATGCCACGGGTGCTATTGGCTCCGAAGGCTCCATCTACGGTTAGGGCTGGACTAAGCTTGCCTACTGTACTTAACACTTTTTGAAGATCCTTGACTTCATCTAGGCCAAAGTTAAACGACTGCAACAGCCGAGCAGCCGTTAGGTTTGCCACATAAAAAATAAAATTCTGCTGCATCGCAACTTGGTAGGTGGCAATGTCTACAATTCCAGTCACGGGGAGCGCACTTTGAGTCTGGTAGAGCTTTGTTGCCGCCTCCGACGCGGGTCCGAAATCTCCATCCGGCGTCCCTAATACAAACTTTTTATCACGCAAAAAACGCTGCCAGGATTGAACCATGTCGCCTTTTGAGCCGCGTCTGATGGGGGTAAGGCCGAGAACGGCTGCGTTAAATGCCACTATTAAACTCCGATCGTTATACTAAATAGCTAATAAAAATAAGCTGAACCAAGATTTGGACCCATAAAGCCCAGAACCTACTCCTCCTTATTTATACATCGACCCGATGGAAATGTCAGTTAATATTGCATAAATTAATTGCATCAGCACATAGCCTAAACGAGTGAATAGCCTAAATTAATTTCAGATTTAAAATTGTGCCCTATCTTTAGGCAACGGCGTTAAATTAATAGAAAGGTTAGGAGAATTTCTATGCTAAAAGGGATCGATGTTTCGGAATACCAGGGCGTCATTAACTGGACGGCTGTCGCTGAAAGTGGCGTGCGCTACTGTATCTTTAAGGCGACCGAAGGGGTAGAAAGCCGCGATCCTCTCTTTATGAAGAACTGGACCGAAGCAAAATCTGTGGGGATCATCCGCAGTGCCTATCATTTTTTCATTGCCAGCAAAGACCCGATCGTGCAGGCTAACAACTTCCTCGGTCTCACCCGATCGCTGTGGGAAGCGAATGATCTTCCACCCGTTCTCGATCTCGAAAAAAGCTATGGTCTCAGCCCAGACAAAGTAATAGACCAGGCTGGAATCTGGCTCGATACGGTGGAAAAAGCAATAGGACGTCGCCCGATTATCTATACCTTCCCAAGTTTTTGGAATGATGCGTTGGCCAATAGTCCTCGTCTTGGCACAGGCTACAAGCTCTGGATTGCCCACTACGAAACCAACAATCCCTGGGTTCCGGGGGGCTGGAAATCCTGGACGTTTCACCAATACAGCGAATCCGGAACCGTCCCTGGGATTGCGGGAAACTGTGACCTCAATAACTTTAATGGCGACCTCGACACTCTCCAAACTCTGCTCAACGCCAAAGCGCCCCTCCGCCAAACCTGTGAAGGCAAAATCGTCGCCGAACTTCAAACGCTCCTCAACAAAAAGGGAGCTAACATCGGCATCGCAGACGGCAAGTTTGGCCCAAAAACAAAGCAAGCGGTGATCAACTTTCAAAATTCCGTCCAGCTTCTCGGTGACGGCATCGTCGGGATGCGCACTTGGTCTGCGCTCCAGTCGGATAAAACCAATGCGATCGCCGCCTCTACTTTCATTAATGTCTGCAAAAGCTATGGGTCGCTGCCTCATCAAGACAAAGCTCTCACTTGGCTAGAGAATAATCTCCCGAAACCCGTCTCTCAAGCCTTCATTCAGCAATGGCGACAAGTGGCGTCTACGTCTAGCATGGCAAGTACGCCGCTGAGCTTCATCAACGTCTGCAAAAGCTACAAGAGTCTTCCCCACCAAATTAAGGCGCTCCAAGACCTCCAAACGCAAACGCCTCAGCCGACGCTAGAGGCGTTTATGAAGCTGTGGCGGCAAAGCTAGTGGAAAATTAGGGCTGGGAATTACGCCAGTCCGACTTCGACCTGTCCATCCACAACGCGAACGTCAAAGGTCGGGACAGAGATGGTTTCGTCGTCCAAGCACTGGCCCGATCGCAAGTCAAAGTTGTTTTTATAAATCGGCGATGCAACTTTAGGAATGCCAGCACGATCGCCGACCATGCCGCGTGACAAGACGTAGGCGTGGCTGAAGGGATCATAGTTTCCGATCGCATAAAGAGCCTCATCGACCCGAAAAATAGCGACTTGCTCGGCTTCGACAAGGGCGCACACTCCGGTGTTTGGGACAATGCGAGAGAGCGGACAGACGGATATCCAACGAGTTGCAGTTTGCGGCATAAGAATGAGGGGTGTGATGGGAAATTGTGGTCGGGTTTGTATCTATTGAAGAAGCCCCCAACCCCCAATTCTGGGTGCTTCCGGAATCATACTCTCCCAATTTTTGGGGGAAGCGGGGGCCGTTTTTATCGCCGTTCTAGTGAGCGCCAATCAAGTCTAACTGACGCTCGTGCTCAAAGGGCGGACGGGTTTGGTTGCGTTCTTCGATGCGCATGAGGCTCGGATCAGGAACATCGTTGTTGACAAAGTGGCTAAATCGCTTCAGCTTCTCAGGATTGTCAATCGTCGCTTTCCATTCGCAGGCGAAGGTGTCCACTTGGTACTGCATTTCGGCTTCAAGTTCAGCGCAAATGCCCAGGGAATCGTGAATCACCACCTGCTTGAGGTAGTCCAATCCACCTTCGAGTTTGTTCAGCCACGTCGCCGTGCGTTCTAAACGGTTGGCGGTGCGGATGTAGAACATAAGGAACCGATCGATGTACCGAATCAGCGTGTCTTGATCCAAATCTTCCGCAAACAGTTGGGCGTGCTGCGGGGTGATGCCACCGTTACCACCCAGGTAGAGGTTCCAACCTTTCTCCGTAGCGATAATGCCGAAGTCTTTGCCCTGCGCCTCTGCACATTCGCGGGTGCAACCAGAGACGGCAGACTTGAGCTTGTGCGGTGCGCGGAGACCTCGGTAGCGGTTCTCGACGGCGATCGCAAGGGCTGTAGAGTCCTGGACTCCAAAGCGACACCAAGTGCTGCCGACGCAGGATTTTACCGTCCGCAGGGCTTTCCCGTAGGCATGACCCGATTCAAATCCAGCATCGATTAACTGCTTCCAAATTACAGGCAACTGCTCAACACTCGCTCCAAGCAAATCAATGCGTTGAGCACCCGTGATTTTGGTGTAGAGACCGAAGTCTTTAGCGATTTGACCAATCGCAATGAGCTTATCCGGCGTGATTTCGCCCCCCGGAATCCGGGGAATGACGGAGTAGGTTCCATCTTTTTGGATGTTAGCGAGGAAAGCGTCGTTGGTGTCTTGGAGCGGGACGTGGGTATCTTCTAGGACATATTCGTTCCAGACCGAAGCAAGGATGGAGCCGATCGCGGGTTTGCAGATTTCGCAGCCGTGACCTTTTCCGTGGAGACTTAACAAGTCATCAAAGGTTTTTATTTTTTCGACGCGGACCAGATGATACAGCTCTTGGCGAGAGTGGGCAAAGTGTTCGCACAGATCGGTGTTGATTTCCAGACCTGCTTTTTTCATTTCTAATCTAAGCAGATCCGTCACCAAAGGAACGCAGCCGCCACAGCCCGTTCCAGCCGTCGTGCAAGCCTTGACGCGCCCGACGTCAGTGAGATTTTGGTCTCGGATGGCATTGCAGATTTGGCCCTTCGTGACATTGTTGCAGGAACAAATCTGTGCGCTGTCGGGGAAGCCTTCGACACCCATGACGGCGGGTCCACCTTCGCGCGGCGGCATCAGCAGGTCTTCAGGGTAGGGCGGCAGAGGAATGTTGTTTTGCACAATTTGCATCAGGTTGCCGTAAGCCGAGGCGTCGCCTACGAGAATCCCACCGAGCAATCGATCGCCCGCTGCATTCATGACAAGCTTCTTATAAGTGCCTTTTACGGTGTCCGTAATAGCTAGTTCCTTCGCGCCTTCAGTTGCGCCAAAGGCATCGCCAAAGCTGGCGACATCTACGCCCAAGAGCTTCAGCTTCGTGGACATATCGGCCCCGGTAAATTGGCTCGCGCCCATCTTGCCCAAGTTGTCCGCTGCGACCGTTGCCATTTGATAGCCAGGAGCGACGAGTCCGTAGATCCGATTTTTGTATAGCGCACATTCGCCGATCGCATAGATATCAGGATCGCTAGTCAGGCAGGCTTCATCAATCAAGATGCCGCCGCGATCGCCGACGCTCAGGCCGCACGATCGGGCCAGTTCATCTCGGGGCCGAATTCCGGCGGAGAAGACGATCATGTCGGTTTGCAATTCGCTCCCATCAGCAAACTGCATTTTGTGGACTTTGCCATTTTCGCTGGCAATATTCGTGGTGGATTTTTGGGTGTGGACCGTGACGCCGAGTTCTTGGATTTTCTCCTTAAGAAGCGTACCGCCGCCTTCATCGACTTGGACCGACATGAGGCGCGGGGCAAATTCGACGACGTGGGTCTTGAGTCCCATGAACTTCACGGCGTTGGCGCACTCTAGCCCCAGCAGTCCTCCGCCCACGACGACGCCTGTTTGACACTTTTTAGCGTAGGCCGACATGCCTTCAAGGTCATCAATGGTGCGATAGACAAAGGTGCCTTCTGCATCGTTGCCGGGAATCGGCGGAACGAAGGGATATGACCCCGTGGCGAGGACTAACTTCTCGTAAGAAAGCACAACGCCCTGGGCTGAGGTGACGGTTTTGGCGGCGCGATCGATTTTGACGGCTTTATCGCCGAGATAGACCTGAACGCCATTGTTCTCATAAAATCCCGGCGAAACCAAGGACAATTCCTCTGCGGTCTTGCCCGAAAAGAATCCACTGAGATTGACACGATCGTAGGCGATGCGGGGTTCTTCGCAAAAGGTAATCAGGTTCCAGTCCGTCTCTTGGGCCACCATGCGCTCCAAGAATTTGTGACCGACCATGCCATTACCGATGACGACTAAGTTCTTTTGGCTCATGACTCTTTTCTGCAACAGACCGTGAATTTGACTATTGTCCCTAACCATCCTTTATCCTTTCGGGTTTGGACCCCTCCAATCGTTATGGAAGATACATATTCAATCCCGATCGCCTAGTTCAATGTATAAATTGCATAGTGCCCATTCGGTTATCACATCAAGCTTAAGATAGATTTAATCTTTTTTCGCGCTAGAGCAATCATTAGGCCGATCGTGCGCGCTCTAGTGGATTCGGTTTGGCGTACGTGCGAGAACGGTTTGATTTTGTTACAATTGGTTTACAAGAATACAAAGCCGCCCTCTCTACGGACCCGGACCCAAGCCTTCATGATTGACCTGATTGACGAACCTTTGACTTTAGATATTTTGTCTCAGCCTGTGATGACTCCGGATCCGGCGGCCCCAAAACTCGCATCGGGCAGCGTTACGACGGATAAAGACGGCATTCCATTGGTTTATGACCCAGAAGCGATCGCCGAATACTATAGCGGTAAGTGGTTTCAGGTATTCCGGCGGGCGATCGCGGTGTTTTTGCCGATGATTGTGTATAGCTTTAATTTGTGGTGGGATAGCCGAAACGGAAAGAAAATCTTGGAAGACCGCGATCGGGCAATTCAGCTTCGCGATTTGTTGACTCAGCTTGGACCTGCTTTCATTAAAATAGGTCAGGCCATGTCTACCCGCCCTGACTTGGTGCCGCCTGTTTTTCTAGAAGAATTATCGAAGCTTCAGGACCAAATCCCACCGTTTCCGAACGAGATTGCGTTTCAGTTTATTCGCGAAGAACTCGGGAAAGATTACCGCGAAATTTATGCTGAAATTTCCACCGATCCGATCGCAGCCGCCTCTCTAGGCCAGGTGTATCGCGCGACGTTACACACCGGAGAAACGGTCGCGGTGAAGGTTCAACGTCCAGGACTCGCCCGAAATATTGCATTGGATTTGTATGTGTTACGGGGCATTTCAGTGTGGGCCATGTCGAGATTTAGCAAAATCCGTAGTGATTTAGTGGCGATTACGGACGAGTTTGCAGAGCGGATTTTTGAGGAGATGGACTACACCCAAGAAGGCCGAAACGCAGAGCGGTTTGAGTCGCTGTATGGCTACATGGAAGACATTTACGTTCCTTCTATTTATTGGGATTACACCGCTCGGCGCGTGCTGACGATGGAGTGGATCGAAGGAACAAAACTCACTGAGCTTGATGCGATCGCCGCGCAAGGATTGGATGCGACGTATTTGGTTAACGTGGGTGTGCAATGTTCACTGCGTCAATTGCTCGAACATGGCTTTTTCCATGCCGATCCGCATCCTGGAAATCTCCTAGCGATGTCAGACGGAAAGCTTGCGTACCTTGACTTTGGCATGATGAGCAACATGAAGCCCTACCAAAAATATGGCTTAATCGAAGCTATTGTTCATCTTGTGAATCGTGACTTTGAAGGCTTAGCGCAGGATTATGTCAATCTAGAATTTCTGGACCCCAGCGTGGATCTCAGACCGATCGTTCCAGCGTTTGCTATCGTGTTTGAAGATGCGTTAGGCGGTAGTGTTTCCGATATCAACATCGCCACCATCACCGACAGGCTTTCGCAGTTAATGTACGAATATCCCTTCCGTGTTCCGGCTTACTTTGCTCTAATCATTCGATCGCTCGTGACCTTGGAGGGCATCGCCATCAATGTCGATCCTGATTTCAAAGTTTTGGGTGAAGCGTATCCGTACATTGCCAAACGTTTGCTTACGGACCCTGCTCCAGAGTTGCGGAATTCATTAAAAGAGCTGTTGTTTAAAGATGGAAGTTTCCGTTGGAATCGGCTTGAGGGACTGCTGCGCAATGCGAAAGGAAGCATGGAGTACGACATTAGCGGATCGCTCGATCAAGGGTTAGATTTTCTCCTGTCCGATCGAGGCGAGTTTATCCGGACCCGATTAGTCGAGGAGATTGTTAAGACCATCGATAATTTCGGACAAAATGCATGGCAGCAGCTCACGAGCAATGTCAGTACCCGGTTTGGGTTGCCTAGCACTGAAACCGCGATGACCCCTGAAAATGCCGCCAACCTAGAATCGATCAAACGGATTTGGGGGATTTTGCAGGAAACTGAGGGCTTCGATGCGAATAAGCTTTTAGGACTCGTCCCCAAAATCATGGCCCGATCGGAAACTCAACAAATGGGACAGCAAATTGCCGCAGGTCTTGCCCAGCGCGCTGTCGTTCGGTTCATTCGCGAAGTCTTGCTCGTGGAACCTCCGAAGAAAACGAAAACGCAATCGGCCCTTCCAGGCAGTCGTTCAACCCGATCGACCACAAGAACCCCTGCAAAATCTCCTGCGCGATCGTCGGTCCCGCCGTTGATCCCTGTGGGTTCAGGACGTTAAGGGATGAGGATTTGTTGATACTTAGGAAGGATACAAATTCTGGGGCTTCGGAAATTCATGGTCCCCCAGAACTGAAGGCTAGGGGACCTTCTTCCTAAACCCATTCATCGTCATCCCAAGCATCCCGATCGCGTGATAAACCATCCTGAGGCTTGGCATCTGGCGAACGGGGTTGAGCTGTGAATCTTTTAGAAGGTGGCGGGGTAGGCGGGTGTTTTGGCGAAAGGTTTGGCAGGGGAGGGCGATCGCTCATGCGATCATCATTCCATTCATCATCCTGAACACTATTTCGTGAATCATGAACAGGGCGGTCGGGTTCACGTCTGGGCGGACGATCGCGTGAGCGCAGTTGATTCCGCGCTTGTTCACGACTGCGATCGGATACCTTTGTGGATTCAGGATCTTCAGAATCAAACCCATAATCAAAATCAAAATCAACGGCTTCAGGGTCAGAATTGGCCTTGGAGTTTATCGTGTCATCACCCAATCCATCCTCTAGAAATTCCTGTGCCCGATCTTTGACTTTAGCTGTGACCGAAGCTGTAACCGATCGTGCTCGATCGACCCACGACTTCATTCCAGACTGTAAATTTTGCTGTAGGTTCTGGTTCAACTGCTCATCATTTAAACGCTCACTGATCCGGTCTGCCGTGCGTTTGAGCTTTGACTCTAACCGCTCTTCAAATCCCGTAAATCGAGCTTCTAGCTTTTGATCTAACCCCACCTGAATCAGCTCTAGGCCCGGAACAATGTCCGCCGACACCATCACTCGCCCCCGTCCATAGCCCAAAATTTGGCTTGGATAGAGCGCATAGAGCTTGCCCGTCAACCCTTGCAACCCATTAGACGAAAGCAAATAGTAGCGAATATTTCCCGATGCAAGCTGAAAGACATAATCACTGATTCGCCCGACCTTCGTGCCCTCATCGCTCCAGACTTCGCACCCTATCAACGTCTCCAACTGCTGGACCCGATCGCGATCGGTCTCCACCGGGTCTGAATTTACCAGCACGCCATTCTCACCCACCTTATCAATCTGGTCGAGATTAAACGCCAACTTCGTCCGGTCAAACCGTCCTGATTTACAAATGAACCCCAACACCCGATGCACCTTCGGGTAGCACCACATCACCTCAATCCGACCACGCTCATCCATCGTGGCGCGATCGAGCACCAACTGATCTAAAAGCTGACTTTGCCGAACAAATTCTTCTGCCATGACGATCGCAAATCCAAATCACTGAGCGCGTAACCTGACTGAGCACGTAACTTAACTGAATTAACTCTGAATGCTGACTCTAAACATTGTGTGACTTCTGACTGATTTCTATATTAAGGTGCGATCGCTTAGACTAGACAGATCAAGCATTTATATTTAAAAAAACTACAGCTATGGCAATCCAACTTCAGCAGGCAATTAGCATCGGTAGCTACTTGGTCAAACAACGTCTCACCGGACGAAAGCGCTTTCCCCTCGTGCTGATGTTGGAACCGCTCTTCCGCTGCAACCTCGCCTGCACGGGCTGCGGCAAAATCCAGCATCCCACCGAAATTCTCAAGCAAAACCTATCTCCTGAACAATGTTTTGCCGCCGTGGACGAGTGCGGTGCTCCGGTAGTCTCTATTCCAGGCGGAGAACCGCTGCTTCACCCGCAAATTGGTGAAATTGTCCGAGGACTGATCGATCGCAGAAAATACGTGTATCTCTGCACCAACGGTCTCCTGCTCGAAAAATCCCTTGATAAATTCACGCCGTCGCCCTATTTCACCTTCATGATCCATCTCGACGGGATGCGCGAGTGGCACGACAAATGTGTCGATCGTAGCGGCGTTTTCGACAAAGCCATCAGCGCTATCAAAGCCGCCAAAATAAAAGGCTTCCAGGTCAATACCAACACCACCGTCTTCGAGGGAGCAAACCCTGCGGAGATGCAGAAGTTTTTCGATTTCCTCACAGAGCTGGGCATTGACGGAATGCAAATTTCTCCGGGCTACAGCTACGACTGGGCACCGGATCAGTCCCACTTCCTCAAGCGCGAAGAAACCCGATCGCTCTTTCGCCAAATTCTTGCCCCTTACACGTCCGGCAAAACCAAGTGGCAATTTAACCACAATCCCCTCTTCCTAGATTTTCTCACCGGGGAAAAAGACTACGAATGCACGCCTTGGGGAAGTCCAAGCTATAGCGTTTTGGGCTGGCAAAAACCGTGTTATTTGCTCAATGAAGGCTATGTCAACAGTTTTAAAGAACTGACCGAAGACACCGACTGGAGCAAGTACGGTCATAAGAGCGACAATCCCAAATGTCAGGATTGCATGGTCCACTGTGGTTATGAACCGACCGCTGCTGTAGATGCGCTCCAACCCAGCAATATGGGTCGTGCGATCGGGGCACTATTTGGCTAAAATATAATACGATTTAGACTCTCCCAGGAATGGGGTCATTGGCCACGTTATGGGGTCAAAGATTAGTGAGTCAAAGATCGTTAGAGTGCTCTACTTCCTCCTCAAACCCTGTTTACTATGCGATCGTCGTCGCCCCTTTTGTCCTATCAGCAGGTCCTTGACACTCGGCAGTGCCCACTGTCCGAGCCGGAAGTGACCGTCCTCTTGGCCCACCTGCTTACCGAAATTTCTAGGCTTCACAGCAAAGGTTACATCCACGGCAACCTCAGCTTGGACCATCTTTGGCGTGACGTGGAGGGCGAACTCTACATGCATCCCGCTGCTGAATTTCGGCTAGGCTGGACGGCCCGCGATGACGTCCGATCAATCGCCCAAATGACCATTTGTCTCCTCACAAACCAGCCCTTTCATACTGACTGGCAAGCCCATGCAACCATCCGGAAGCCCCTTGCTCAAGTGCTAGCGGCATCGCTAAATTTCACGGCAGACTGCCCGATTCGGGAGGCCACTGACTTTCTACAAGCCCTTCAGCGCATCAACTCCCCGCACAGGCTTCCTGCCATACCCGTTGCTTCACCCCGCCGATCGCATTGGCTTAACACTCCAGGAATGATTGCCAAAAGCGTTTGTGTCTGGACCCTAAAGCTTTCCCTGAGCGCTCTAGTCTTAGGAACAGCGGGCTGGTTAGCGTACGAACACTTCAGAGATTTTTTACCCGATCCGCCTCGCAGAGTAATTGAGCCATCCCCTCAGGAATCTCCAACCTCAGAACCTGCTCGATCGGCCGACTCAAAAGCTGACCCCGCCCAATGAACCCACATCCGACCTTTTGCGCTCTTAATGAGTTGAATTAGGCGCACACCCAACCCGTCATGACTGACTTTGAATCGATCGATCGTAAACTGCTCTCCATTAACCAGCGCTTCAAACTCGCCCAGCTCGGTGTCCAAATTGAGCGGCGTGGCACAAAACTGAGTCTCCGCGCCACGCTTCCTCCCCGACCCGGCAGTAACCGTCTGCGCCCAAGCCAGCAGCGTCTTAGTCTCGGGATTGTCGCCACACCCGATGGTCTCAAGAAAGCCGAACAAGAAGCCAAAGTCCTCGCTCTGAGCCTGATGCAAAACAGCTTTGACTGGCGCGAGTATGAAAACGCTGTCGCCGGACATCGCCTCAGCACCCTCGAACTCTCCCAACAAATTCAAGCCTTCGAGACCGCCTTTTTTGAAATGCCCCACCGCACTTACCACCGTGCAAGCACCACTACGACATGGCGCAGTGCCTATGCACCCTACCTCCGTAAACTGGAAGCCAACGCGCTCAACCATCCCGCCCTTACCCTACCGGAACACCTCTGCAAAACCCTAGAATCCTTTGAATCCCATTCTCGCAGCCGTGAAATCGGATGTGTTGCCCTCAGCGCCTTTGCCGAATTCATGAAGCTCGACATTGCCACAGAGCTAAAACCTCGGTTCTTGTCTAAAACTCGCGCCAAAACCATCGATCGCACCCGCAAAACCCGCGACCTCCCCACGGACGAAGAAATCTTGGACTACTGGAGCAAAATCCCCAATCCCGCTTGGCGATCGGTGTATGGCATTATGGCGGCCTTCGGATTGCGAAACCATGAAGTCTTTTTCTGTGACTACAGCGATCTCGCCCAAGGCACTCAACAGGTCCGAGTTCTGTCCAGCACTAAGACTGGAAGCCATGACGTCTGGGCGTTTCATCCCGAATGGGTGGATGAGTTTGACCTGCGATCTATTGTCCTCCCCGACGTCGCTACCGACCTAAATACCACCACCCTTCAGCGGGTTGGGCAGCGCGTCACGGCCCAATTTCGGCGTTATGGCGTGCCCTTTTCGCCCTACGATTTGCGCCATGCTTGGGCCGTCCGCACCATCCACATGGGCCTCTCCGACAGCGTTGCCGCCAAAATGATGGGACACTCCGTCACCGTTCACACCCGCACTTATCACCAATGGATCACCCACCGCGATCAGCAGTCCGCCGTTGATGTTGCCCTCGCACGTCGATCGCCCATCGTCTCCCCGTAACCAACCGTGTCTCTACGCAATGCTGACGCCCACCCAACCCCCAACCCCATCATCAACCTCATGGCATGGTGAACTCGATCTGACTTTTACTTGTCAAGAGACCCTGACAAAGCTGACTCACTGTAAAACTACTGCCCCCTACCGAGTCCAACGCGCCTTTCAAAACCCGGACGGAAGTTGTCAAGTGGTCATGCTCCACACCGCTGGCGGAATGGTGAGCGGCGACAGGCTAACGGCCAAGCTTCACCTCGGCGATCGTGCAGCAGCCCTCCTCACCACCGCCACCGCCGGAAAAATCTACCGCTCCACTGGACTACAAACCCAACAGCACATTCACATCACCGTGGGGCATGATGCCCGGCTGGAATGGCTCCCCCAGGAAACCATCCTGTTCGATCGCGCTTGGTTTAAGCAGACGGTGCGGATTGATCTGAAACCGGGGGCGACAGCGTTGTTGTGGGATGTGACCCGGCTAGGACGAACGGCACACGGTGAGCGGTTTACCTCGGGAGAATGGCGATCGCATACTGAAGTCTTTCGAGAGGGCGTGCCTTTGTGGATCGATCGGCAATGGCTTCCAGCGAGCGAGCAACTTTGGAACAGTCCCCACGGTCTGGCGGGAAATTGCATCGTGGGGACGTTGGCATGGGTCGGACGATCGGTCTCTCCGGAACTCGTCAACGAAATCCGGGATCTGTGGCCGGGAGATAAAGCCGCAATAGGCGTCACCCGACTTACCGAAGGACTCCTCTGTAGATATCGCGGCACCTCTAGTCATGAGGTCAGAACGTGGTTTGTGGCGGTATGGAAATATTTGCGATCGACGGGTTCCAATCCTCCTTCCTGGGAGATTCCGCGCATCTGGATGATCTAAATTCCCGTCATTGGTATCGATCGCAACTTCTAGAAGCATTTTGGGTCGATCATTCGTAAAGTTTATAGCTTTTCAGAGGAAATAGCTTGTGTGGTCCTATGAAATCAGGATAAGTTATCAAACATGAGGAGAGATACACGGAATCGATTCCGTGTATCTGTCTAAATTGGGGAGGTACACGGAGTCGATCGGGGTATCTGCCTGAATCAGGGTGTTATGCGGAAAGTGTCGGGGTATTCGTCCAAATTAGGGTGATATTCAGAGTGTTTCTGTGTACTAAGTAGTTAGGCTTCCATCCAAGTGAGAAAATTAAACTGGATAGAGTTAAGCCTTAGAACCCTCGTCAAGTCTTGAGTATATTGTTAGTTTAATTAGGCTTTCTTGCTTTTATGGATTATCAGGATCAACTCCTTGAGAAAGAAGATGGGCGATATTACGCAATTGACAAGTTTGGAACGGGACTTGCATCGATTGCTACGAGCGAGAAACTTAAAAGAAATGTAGTATCCTTTGGTCTGCCATCTGGACCAGCATTATTCCTGCATCTCGCACACCGAGCTTATCTTAAAGTTAAGGATATTGATCCCTTAAGTCTGTTTGATCGTCATGATCAAGGAACTTGGCCGGATGATCAAAGTCAGCTTTTCGATTTCTTGGAAGATTCTATTTCACATTCTGTCTTTGCTTTCACTGCTATCGAAGCCTTTGCTAATGAGTCTATTCCAAATGACTTTAAGTACACCATTAAGGCTGAGAAAACTAGAGAGGAGAAAGTCTATGTAAAAGATGAAATTGAGAGAAAAATAAATTTAGATGAAAAATTGCATATAATTCTCCCCAATATCTACAATATTCCCAGCCCAAAAGGTAAAAAGGTTTGGGGGCATTACAAAGAAATCAAAAAAGTGCGAGATCGGATCATTCATCTCAAATCGGTTGACCGAAAAGCTTCTGGACCAGAAGTCGAGACAATATGGGGGATGATGCTTAGGATGCACGACAAGCCTCTTTGTGATTTTGCCCATGAAATAATTGGCTATTTTGAACCAGCCATTTCAAATCGAAGATGGTATGGTAAGTATCCTTATGAAGAAGCCTAACAACCGCAATGCACCGGAACTTTGAAGTTTCCTAGTAATAGCAAAAGCTATCTGCGTCCGGTGATTGTGAACGTTAGATCGACTACACACTCAGCGATCGCCTACCCAATCTAAAATAGACCTGTCAAATCGCAGCGAGGTCAGTCCTATGGCAGTCCGACAACCCCGATATAGCAAAGAAGAATTTGCCCAGCGCGGCGATGCCTTGTACGAATCAGAAATACGATCGCAAGTTGAAGCCGGAAATGACGGGAAAATTGTCGTGATTCGCTAAGGCGACACTTCGTGAACGACATCGAAACTGGATCTTTTGAAGTCGCCGACGATCTACTAGCCGCATCAAAACGTCTCCTCGCCAAAATGTCCGATCCTCAGACCTGGTTTGTTCGCATTGGACATCCGGCAGTTGATCACTTTGGCGCACGCAGCCTCAGAACAACACGATGAGGCAAGGGATTGTCAGTCAGAATCATGAAGCGACATTGCCGATAGTTTGCGCTGACGTTTTCCACTGGTCATCAGATCACCATTTATGATGACACGTCTCAATATAAGTCATGCGCGATTGATTTCGAGGGTGGATTAACGATCGTAATTTAGCCCGATCGCTGATTATGGTTGATTATCTTCATCGTCTAATGCTACGTCCGCACTGAAGCAATCGCCTACCCACCCAAGCTATGATGATTATGACTAGTACAAGATTCATTTTAATATCAGCCATTACAACGGTTTTAAATCTAACGTTTTCACAGAATGTTCTTGCTAGTGAGGCGGATATCTAGCCAGTTAAAGTAGATTCTATTGGCATTATCGCTGCTCCAACAGGTGGTCATATTGCCGGAAATATAGAGACAAACATGAGCGGTGGCTTTACACTTCCAGCAGATATATCTTGTGACCCAACGTATATCACGACAAAAGCGATCGATGATCCTGGAAGAGAGATGCTCAACTTGCTATTAAGAAATCAAGGCATACCCCGATTTGTCAATGGACCGAATTTACGCGCCTAATCTTGCACAGAAGCAGATGTAAATGCACTATGCTAGGCTAATGGAGTAATTGTTTGTCAGCTACTACAAAAAGTCGAGTTGGTAAAGTTCATGAGTACACCAGTAAAACCACTAGAAGAGTTGGTGAGAGAATTATCACCCCAATTAAAGGTTGAAGTACAAGCGTTTATAGAGTCACTACTGACTAAATCTAATCAACCTGTAATACTGAAACTCCGTCAAGACTGGGCAGGGATGCTTAAAGCTGATTACACATCAGTTGAGTTGCAGCATCTTGCAGTTGAATGGAGAAATGGTTAGTGTTTCTCTTAGATACTAACATTTGGCTAGAACGCCTGTTGGGGCAAGAACAAGCAGAAATCGCTGCTGAATTGCCTGATGCGCTCTCGCCATCTGATATGTGTATGACTGATTTCACTTTACATTCTATCGGAGTGATCGGTAATCGACTCAAGCAAAGGGATGTTTTCGTCAAATTTGTAGATGATGTTTTGATTGATGCTGGGGTTGTACTGGTCAGCATTCCTGCTAACAAAATGAAGAGAGTGGTGGAAATAATGGATCGCTTTCGCCTAGACTTTGATGATGCCTACCAATACGTTGCTGCCGAGATAGAAGACGCAACTATTGTGAGTTTTGACAAAGATTTTGACAAGACTGAGCAAGGACGTTTGACACCAATGCAAGTTCTCAAACTCGCAAATTAATCGTTTGCCACCTTCAACAAGCCGTCTAACACTGCGTTGGAACCGACCTCTCAAAAGTAATCTTTAAAAGCCAAAATTTATCTGTGGTTGCTCAACTTTGCCGTTAGACGAGTCATTTCTTTACGAACCTGGGTGTTTTAACCCAAGCAGTGAGGTTTTTGTCGTAAGGTAATATTGATGTGGGTCGCACCCGATCGCAGTTTCACCCTATCTTTTTAATTAAGTACGATCGTACCTTTATGCAACTTTCTCCTCAAGAAAAAGACAAACTCCTTATCTTCACGGCCTCCCTCGTCGCCGAACGTCGCAAAGCCCGTGGACTCAAACTCAACTATCCCGAAGCGATCGCCTTCATCACCGCAGGCATCCTAGAAGGCGCACGGGATGGCCGAACCGTTGCAGACTTAATGACTTACGGCACTACACTACTTGGTCGATCGGACGTGATGGACGGTATCGCAGAAATGATCCCTGACGTTCAGGTTGAAGCAACGTTCCCGGATGGTACAAAGCTCGTGACAGTGCATAATCCGATCCAATAGAACGGTAGACGAAATAGATCGCGTCCATGACTAGAAGAAGCGCTCCAGCCCTCCGCTTCAGCTCTGGCATTGCGAAAATTCCACGATGTTTTGGTCTCGCTTAATACTGATATTGCAATCCCCAAAGAAATCGTGCCCCAGGAGCGCCACAGGCCCGATCGCCACCGGAAAACTCTGGAGCGACCCGCCGCCCACAACCATCGAATCGATGTAGCCCACATTAAACTGGGTCTTTCCACTGGGCGTCATCGCCTCGACGGATCCTACCGTTTTCACCCGTAGCCGCTGAGCCATGGACTCGGTAATCATGGTGGCACTTGCGCCCGTATCTACCATCATTTCAAAGCGTTCACGACCGTTGAACGTAACATCCACCACTGGGATCCCGCTGGAATAGTACTTAATCGCCGCCCGATAAATCCCTCGGCGAGGCTCCGTCACCGGGCCAGTGGCAATGTCGCTGTTATTCCCTTTGAACCGATCGATGTTCTGTTGCGATCGGTCTAGTCCCACTTCCATCCGCGCAATTTCCTGCATGGCTGACGTGCGGTTGGTGTCATTGGGTGAGACTTGCTTCATCAGGGCGATCGCATCTTTCCACTGAGCGGCCACTAGCTTCCAATCTTCTGGGGACTGGGCAGAGGCGCTAATGCTCGCCGCACTTTCAGCCTTGTCGAGCGCCTGCTGATAGGACGGACTACTCATGATCTGAATCGCACGCGGAACAGGCTTTGTGACTTTGGCCGTTGCCGCGATCGTCTGGGACTTCGCCGCAGGTAAAACCACTTTGAGCGGTGCTTGAGAGAGTTTGGGTGCAGAAGCCTTCTCGCTAGGGGCAAGGCTTTCCGACGTCTCCAGGGATGATCTAACCGAGGTTTGGGAGGGCGTCGATTGATTTTGACAAGCGCCACAGACCATCACTAAAGTTAGTAATGCCATCCAGCGTCCGGCACCCATCCCGGTGAGACCCAAAGTCCACGATCGATCGACAGACCCGGATCGATCGTTGGGCAAATGCCCGTTTAGTCCGGTTAGACGCATCATCGAGGATTACCTTTAATTCCAGTGCTCATGCTTGCAAGTCGCTGGGGTGATTTCTGAGGAACGGCCTCACCACTGCGTATTCTTTCTATTTTTCCCAATTTTTATAGAATTGTGACGTGAAAATCTGAGTTGAACGTTGAATCAAACATTCAGACGTACAAAAAATACTGAGTCAGCACATGCAATAATATGCTCGTTTTGGGTCAAGTTCGATTATTGCGAGCTGCTGATTTTCTCACACTGGCTTTCACATAAACTTTCGCACCGATGTCCCTCCGTTCACTTCATCGATATCCGGTAACAATCTCATGATGTCCCTCGATTCTGCTCAACCTGCACTGCTGGTGCTCTCTGATGGCACGACGTATTCTGGATTTTCCTTTGGGGCAACGGGAACGACCCTCGGTGAAGTCGTTTTCAATACCGGAATGACGGGGTATCAAGAAGTATTGACGGATCCGAGCTATCGGGGCCAAATGGTGACGTTCACCTACCCAGAACTCGGGAATACCGGGGTCAACCCTACGGATGAGGAGTCCACCCAGCCTCATGTGCGCGGCGTCATTGCTCGGAATATCTGCACTAGACCCAGTAACTGGCGATCGACCCAGTCGCTTCAAGACTATCTCCAGCAGCATCAAGTGATAGGGATTTACGGCATCGACACCCGATCGTTGACTCGAAAATTGCGATCGTCCGGCGCGATGAATGGGGCCATTTCCACCGAGATTTTGGATCCAGCCGAACTTCTGCTTAAGGTCCAAGCCGCCCCTGACATGACCGGACTCAATCTTGTCCAAGACGTCACCACCGATCGGACGTACGAATGGACCGAAGCGACGGAAGCCCAGTGGGAGTTTAGCCTTGGAAAGCCAGAATCTACCCCAGAATTCACAGTTGTAGCGCTGGATTTTGGGATTAAGCGAAATATTCTGAAGCGTCTGGCGAGCTATGGTTGCCGCGTCGTGGTCGTTCCAGCAGATACCTCCGCCGAGGAGATTCTGAAGCACCATCCCGATGGGATTTTTCTCTCCAATGGTCCCGGAGATCCCGCTGCGGTGATCGATGGCATTGCGACGACAAAGGCGCTTCTGAACGCGGACAAACCTATTTTCGGGATATGTATGGGGCACCAGGTTTTGGGGCTGTCCTTAGGCGCAGAGACCTTTAAGCTGAAGTTTGGGCACCGGGGTCTCAATCATCCTGCTGGCCTGACGGAAAAAATCGAAATCACGAGCCAAAACCATGGCTTTGCGATCGATCCCGCCAGTCTTCCCGCCGATCGGCTCGAAGTCACGCACCTCAACCTCAACGATCGCACTGTCGCGGGCATCCAGCACAAGACCCTGCCTATTTTCTCAGTCCAATACCACCCAGAGGCGAGTCCCGGTCCTCATGATGCCGATTATCTTTTTGAACGATTTGTCACCTCAATGCGAATCCATCGCGATCGGCTTTAGCAAATAAAACTTAACTAAATAAAACTTAAGAAAATAAAAGCAGGGGCGACAAATATACGAAAAAAAATGTATACTGACTCGTCGGATTGTTGGATATGGAGCTAGGAGGCGTGCTATTCCTGAGCAAATGACCTTGACCGTCAGCCTACGAGGCACTCGCGAAGTCAAGGATAATTATCAAATTTTCCGCCTCACCGGGTTGCTAGATGCATTCTCTGAAGCGACCTTCCGCAAGGTCGCAGCCAAATGCGTGGACGATGGCCCAAAAAATGTTGTGTTGGATTTGTCACAAATTGATCTGATGGATAGCTCCGGTTTAGGGGCTATTGTGCAGGTTTCTAAGAAGGTCACGTCTTCCGAAGGCGTTCTTCAAATTGTGACCAACCCCCGTGTCACTCAGACTTTGAAGTTGGTAAAGCTTGACAAAGTTTTTTCGCTTCATACCGAGCTAGTGGCTGCTATCGCAGCATTGAAATCGGCTTAACGGCTTAGGGTTCTATCGCTGTTGATGAAACGTTATGTGACTCAGACCGATCGATTCTGTTTGAAGCAATGGTTTAAAACGGGAGTTTGAACGGTCTGGGTTGTTTTTTGTAGTTACCTGTAGTTACAAATAATGGTTGAACCTTGGATTTTCTAAATGGGGCGTCTTTTTAAATGGGTCTTCTATGTCGCAGTCGTTGATCCCACCCGCCCAAACCTGGGGATCGGACGGATTGTCAGTGGCATCGGTTCAGCGGATTTCTCCTAGCGCGCTTGCGTATCTTGGAGATGCTGTCTATGAGCTGTATGTGCGTCAGACATTCGTGTTCCCCCCACAAAAAATCCAGAATTACCACAAGCAAGTCGTGTCCTGGGTCCGAGCAGAGGCGCAGGCAGAACAGCTCACCCGACTACTGGTTCATTTAACCGAATCAGAATTGGCGGTGGTCAAACGGGGTCGGAATGCTGCCCCTCAACGCTTAAAGCGCGTTGACCCTGAGATATATCAGAACGCTACGGCGCTCGAAACGCTATTTGGCTACCTCCATCTGACGGATCCCGATCGGTTGATGACCTTGCTGAAAACGATCGCATTAGACGTGCCCCCCGACGCGACGCACGGATGAGGGCATTTTTAGAGGTTGATCTGCAAAGTACGGCAAAATTCTAAAGGCGTTGAATTAAGGATGCGAGTTAAAAATACGCTAAGTTAAGCCAGCGTTAAAACCAATCTTGGATTTAAGAAATTTGAGTGAGCCAATGGTTCTCTAGGTGGTTGTGCAGGTTCTTTTAATTCGGATATCGATCGCTTCAGGCATATCGCTGTTTGAGACACGGTTCCTGCGTCACTTATGAGTGTTGAAATGTTTTAATTCGATCTTGACACTCAGGTTGAGTGCAATCGGTTGCCTTGTGCAAGTTTCGCGCTACTGTTGCTGTCTCTGTTTTCTCTTTCTTTATCTAGTTCTCCTCATTATTTCCCTGTTGGAAGGGTATTCCCCATGGCATACGAAAAGCGCAGCTCCAATGACAAACCCCGTCGCAGCCCAGTAGGGTCCGCCGGAAAACCAAGCCGACCGACCGGTGGCGGTGGTGGTAGCTACAAAGGAAGAGACGATCGCGGTAGCGGCGGGTACGGCGGCGGTCGTGACGACCGAGGCGGCAGTTCCAGCAGCGGCGGTTATAAAGGCCGTGACGATCGAGGCGGTAGCGGCGGTGGCTACAACCGTGATGGAGGCGGCAGTTCAGGCGGTTACAGCGGGGGTCGTGATAGTGGCCGTGACGATCGAGGCGGCAGTTCCAGCGGCGGTGGTTACAATCGCGACAGCCAAGGCGGCAGCAGTTCCAGCGGCGGCTACAAAGGTAGAGACGATCGCGGTGGAAGTTCTAGTGGTGGCTATAATCGCGACGATCGCAGTTCCAGCAGTGGCGGCAGTTCCAGCGGCGGCGGTTATAAAGGCCGTGACGATCGCGGTGGAAGTTCAGGCGGTGGCTACAATCGCGACGATCGCAGTGGCGGTTCCAGTGGCGGCGGCTATGGTGGCGGCAGTTCCAGCGGCGGCTACAAAGGTAGGGACGATCGCGGTGGAAGTTCTAGTGGCGGCGGCGGTTATAAAAGCCGTGACGATCGCAGTTCCAGCGGTGGCTATGGCGGCAGCTCTAGTGGTGGCGGGTACAAAGGCCGTGACGATCGCAGTTCCAGCAGTGGCTATAGCGGCGGCAGTTCAGGCGGTGGCGGTTACAAAAGTCGCGACGATCGCGGCGGTAGCTCCGGCGGTGGTTACAAAAGTCGTGACGATCGCGGCGGTAGTTCCGGCGGCTACAATCGCGACAACAACCGGGATGAGCGCAGTGGACCCAAGAAAGTCATTGGTGCTCGCAGCTCAGGAAGCGATCGAGGCAATGACCGAGGCGGCGATCGCAGTCCAGCGCGGACCTTTGATCGCGATCGGAACACCGACCAGCGTGAAGCGTTCAAACGGGAAGCCTTCAACCCAGAATCCCAGGGCAACGGACGCTCCTATAGCGAAGACGATGAAATCGAAAAATATGAATCGAGTCGCCTAGAAGCCTTCAGCGCTGCCTCTCCCGAAACGGAAAATGCCCAAAGCGAACCCGATGACATGATCTACGGTCGTCACGCGCTTCTAGCCGCACTAGAAGCAGAACGCACCCTCAACCGAGTTTGGGTCACAGCCCGACTGCGCTATGACAACCGATTCCATAATCTGCTGAACGAAGCCAAAGCCAGAGGCACGGTCATTGATGAAGTGGAACCCAAGCGTCTGAGCCAGCTCACCCAGTTTGCCAATCACCAAGGCATCGCAGCTCAAGTTTCTCCCCATGAGTACGAAGAGCTAACAGACCTCATCATCAAAGCAAAAGAGCTATCCACACAGCCCGTAATTGTCGTTGCCGATAGCATTACCGATCCTCACAACCTCGGAGCCATCATTCGGACCGCCGAAGCGATGGGCGCGCAGGGAATTGTGATCCCGCAGCGTCGAGCCGTGGGCGTTACGTCTACTGTTCGTAAAGTTGCAGCCGGAGCCTTGGAAAAACTCTCGATCGCCCGAGTCGTGAATCTGACCCGCGCCCTTGAAGAACTTAAGGAAGCCGGATTCTGGATTTATGGCACCGCTGGTGAAGCGAGTCAATCGATTCAAACCGTCGAATTTGCAAAGGCGACGGTCCTTGTCATCGGCGGAGAAGGCGACGGTATCGGCCTTGCAACCCAGAAAGCCTGCGACGTTTTGGTCTCCATTCCACTGTCGGGATCAACCCCTAGCCTGAATGCCTCCGTGGCTGCCGGGATGGCGTTGTACGAAATCTATCGTCAACGATCGGGCCAAACGCTTGATCCCTGGAAATTAAAGTCTCGTCTCGTTGAAAAT
>JAYVVL010000383.1:0-8750 GCA_043787035.1 Synechococcales cyanobacterium | reverse complement strand
AGAATGGCGATCGATGACAGGCGAGGCACGATGACTTGAACACCTCAGCCCCGCGATCGACTGAGCCATTCTTGAGCGCATTAAAATTGGCACGACTTCGGTTGGGCGGCGGCACCAGGCTATTTTGCCAAGCCGACATTGCATTATTCGCAAAGAAAAACGTTCCGCTAGCAATATCGCCCGCGTTGCGGGTGTTGGGACTAAACACCAAACCGTTGTAGGTCAGTAAGGAAATATTCAAATTGGGATAGCTGCCTAATCCCGGTGCCGGAACCTGATCTTCGAGTTCGGCTTGTGCCAAATCTGGAGCGACTTGCCGTAACCACTCCGAAGGTTTGACGACGCGATTGGGTAAGCGAATGGTCGGATCTGCGGCATTTTGTAAGACCGTACCCAGATAAACTTCCCGATCGATGCCCGTTGTTTCAGCGCTGCGTTGTGCGGCGGCGAGGAGATTAATCTCAGACGAATGGACGCCATTCGTGAGGGCCGCTAATCCGCCAAAGGGTCCCACAGCAAACTCACCGCCAGCTGTATAGGGTCCTGCTTTAAACGTAAATAGCGGTGGGATTTGAGTCGTATTGAAAATGCCGTCGGGAGAACTTTCAAAATGACCAAAGGGAACGGCCAACGCCAGATCGTCGAACACTTGTTCAAAGATCGTAGGATCAGGTAGCTTAACCGATCGACCTTTGCTATCGAGAATGGTTTTGCCGTTGCCTTGGAATCGCGGATCTAATGGATTGAGACTCAAGCGTGCAAATCCTGCCGCTGAATTGGGAGCCAGCGCAATCAAGAACGGAATCGCCAGATCCCCATTGGGCACACCCTTAAGCTGTTGTCCCTTAGGCGTAAGGGCGACATGACAAATCGCACAGGTAATTTCACCTTTGGGCGTCAATCCGATCGGCAAAACTCCCCCTTTCAAAACATCAAAACCCGTCGGAAACCGAGTGCCCTGCGGAAACACTTGACTGCCAACTTTGATCGCACGGGATAAGGTAATGGGTAAATTGCTCGTGGATTTCCCCTGTTGGGCGACGATCGCCGTTTGCATGTCAGGTAAAATACTTGCTAACCCCAATTGAAATCCGAACACTCGCTGTAACCCAAACGTATCCCCAATCTTGCGTTCAAAAAAGATCTTTTCGCCCACATCAAGCAATTTCTGCGTGATATGAACCGCGCCAATTTTCAAATAAGACTTCGGATCATGGGGATTTAAGCCTTTGGCTTTAACTAAGGTTGCCGCTTCTGTAGGCGACAGAACTTTACCAAAATAGTCATAGGAACCCAGTGGTTGTTTGGGCGGAGTTGCTAACAAAGAAGACGTGGCACGGGCGATCGGCACATCCATCAACCCCACGGATACCAACCACCCCATCAAACTACAGACCATCACAATACTTAAAAACACAAACTGTCGTCGTTGTCTGCGTAGCTGGTTACTTAACCACTTAGTCAGCCATTGTATAGAAGTGCTCATGGAACCTCCTTAAAATACTGATAAAAACGGATAGTGATAAAACGGGTCGTGGTAAAAATGAAACCATGGCCGCAATATAAAATACGGCAGCCTATTTAGATCCAAAATAATGGATGAATTCTGTGCGGTTTAGTGTCGGATGGGCGGAACATTACAGCACCCACGCATCCCTAATTCTGGATTGATAGATTCGCTAATTCTCTATTAATCAAATGAATGTATCACACCTAATTCTTAGAGATAGAAATATATAGTTTTGTTGCCATAAAACTTTTGGACTATAAGTTCGAGAAACAGCGATCGCCCATCGAACTCGTATCCCGATCGGGCTTGATCGGCAGCATAATCACAAACTCAGTTCCCTTGCCGAGAACCCTAATACATTCCAATTGTCCGCCATGCTTCTCGACGATTACTTGATAGCTATGGACTGCGCAGGCGCTGACTTACATGATGGCAATGCCCGATCATCGATCGAAACCTATTTTTTCACTCGTGACCGATGGCGATATCTTCGTTTTTATTTAGCTCGATCGGTCGTCGGGTGGATACGATTTGTTCGATACTTTTCACTCTTGTTTAACCAGGAGAATAAGCTTTACGGCGTATTGAAGGGTTTGAGCCGAATAAGTGCGTGAATGAATACAATGAGCGATCGCCATGGCATTTTCTAGTCCTGTGCGATCGCCCGCAATCGGAATTTATTCCTCCAACAAACTCCGCAGCATCCAAGCTGTTTTTTCATGGACTTGCATCCGCTGGGTCAGCAGGTCGGCGGTCGGTTCGTCATGGGCTTCAGAGGCGATCGGAAAAATCGATCGAGCTGTCCGCACCACGGACTCCTGGCCTTCAACCAAGATTTGGATCATGTCTGTGGCTTTGGGAACGCCTTCGGTCTCAGTAATGGACGTCAACTTGGCGTACTCACTGTAAGTGGCCGGAGCTGGAAACCCTAAGGCGCGAATTCGTTCGGCAACCAAATCGACCGCCAACGCTAATTCGTTGTACTGCCCTTCAAACATGAGATGCAATGTATTGAACATTGGACCTTTGACGTTCCAATGGAAATTGTGCGTCTTGAGATAGAGCGTATACGTATCAGCTAGTAGACGGGATAGTCCCTCCGCGATCTCCTCACGGGATGCAGGTTCGAGTCCCGTATTAATGTCTACTTCAGGAGACTCAGTCGCTTTTTTCTTGCCCATGATAATATTCCTAGAAACTAGCTACGCTAGAGTACGTAAAGGTGACCTGTTCCTATTTTACATAAATCGAAGACGGAATGAGTACATTTTGAGCAGCCTATTTTCTACAAACTATTTTTCAAAATGCGAGTTTAAAATCCTATTTTTTAAGGGATGCTCTTTGGTTAATGGATGAGGCCGAGAGTTCTTGCTGGAGCATTGCTTGGTAGATTTGGGGAAGGGCATTGCTCATATTGTTGGTTTCGATGCCGTAGCCGAGGCTGGTCCAAGTGGGCGATAGGATTCGGAGAACTGTATTGATCTGTCCAGTCTTCAGCAAATTCGTCAGATCGCTGCCCCAAGCTCTGGAGTCACTCAGCCAACGATAGGTCACCATATCTTGATAAGCAGGTTCAAAACTATAGTGGTTCCAGAGCCACAGCCCTTCAGCACCGGGATGATACTTCCCCGCTTGTTCTTGCCAGGTGGTCGTGATGAACTGGTAACGCCCAGCCGCTGTGGAACATTGCCCTGTATTCGGACCCACGGGAATTGAGATACAGCGATCGGGATGCTGAGTGAGAGATTCTGCTCGACTACCGCCATAAATGACCGAATAAGGGTTTTCGACATTAGATTCACTCGCTGAAATGGTCCGCATCAGCGCACGAATATACGGATCGCCGCCTGTCATCGCGAGAGGTGCCGCTGCGCCTTTTAAGGTGGTGGAGAAAAACGGAAATTGCTGCCCCGATCGCAGATTCATCAAAATGTACACTAGCCACAGAATGATGGTGCAATGGGTGAGAAATTTGCCGAGTGAGTAGTCGTTTTTTACCATATCCATGTCAGCCCGCAGTAGAAGCGATCGATGTAATAGACTCCCTTTCAAAAGCGGAATCAGGGTGGTGAGTGCGGCCAGTTTGCCTTGACTCAATCGTGCTTTTAAACGCGATCGAAGGGCGGACATTGAACGTTCACGGTGCAATCGAGGGGATTGCAGTTTGGGGGGTGGGTTAGTCTGCGTTGGCATTGTACTTCAGTTTTACAAGGAGATCGCATTGCAATTCAATGCACCCTAGGATAGAACTACCCCAATCAAGCTCCCGACTTAGAACCGATCAAACCAGTCCATTAAACCAACTGAATCTTAGGTGCAGCATTCAATAATGTCTGGGTATAGGGATGTTTGGGATGAGAAAAAACGGTAGAAGTTGAGTCAATCTCGACAATTTTACCGTTAAACATGACCGCAATTCTGTTGCAGAAGAATTTTGCCACCCATAAGTCATGGGTAATAAATAAGTACGTCAGGTTGAATTCTTCTTTCAACTCCTGCATGAGTTCCAGAACCTGAGTCCGAACCGTCGCATCGAGCATACTGACAGGTTCATCACAAATGACGAGTTTGGGTTTGGTAATGAGGGCACGGGCGATGACAACGCGCTGCTGTTGGCCGCCGGAGAGTTGGCTGGGATAACGATCGAAGTAGATGTCGGGTTTGAGACCAACGCGACCCAAAAGCGCCACCACTTGACGTTTGGCTTCGGCGGGAGAGGCCATTTTGTGAATCAATAAGGGATCCATAATGCCTTCGCCGATGGTCATGCGCGGGTTGAGACAGGCGCTGGGGTCTTGGAAGATCATTTGGATGTCGCGGCGCTGTCGTTGGAGGGCGCTTCGATTGAGGGTGGTCAGTTCTTGGCCTGCGAGTTGGACAGTTCCGCCTGTGGGCTTGATGAGTTGCAGAATAGTTTTGGAGAGGGTGGATTTGCCGCAACCAGATTCGCCGACGAGACCGAGGGTTTCGCCTGTATTGATGGTGAGGGTGATGCCATCGACAGCGCGAATGGTGGAGCCTTTGTTTTTTGAGAAGAGCGTAGTGAGGAGGTTGCCGCCGAGGGTGTAGTGTTGCTGAAGGTTTTGAAGTTCGAGAAGGGGCGTTTGAGTCGTTTGGGGCGTGGGTTTGGTTGACCCAGCCTGGAGGCGGAGGGCGGAGTCGATGAGCGATCGGGTGTAGGGATTTTGCGGGTGGTTGAAAATTTCGCTTGTGGTGTTGAGTTCGACGATTTTGCCGTTATTCATGACGGCAATCCGATCGCAGATTTCACCGATCATCGCCAAATCGTGAGAAATCAAAATCAAGGCCATATTGCGTTCAGAACACAACCGTTTCAGTTCATCCAAAATCTGGGCTGCAACGGTGACATCCAAACTCGTAGTAGGTTCGTCGGCGACGATAAGTTTGGGGTTGAGCATGAGGGCGAGGGCGATCGCAACCCGTTGGCGCATTCCGCCGCTAAATTCGTGGGGATATTGGCTCCAGCGATCAGTGGGGATTTTGACTGCTGTCAGGGCATCTTGGGCACGGGCACGGGCTTGACGCGAGGTCAGTTTTGGGTCGTGGGCTTGCAGGGCTTCGACGCAGTGATCACCGATGGTAAGCAGGGGGTTTAGCCGGGTCATGGGGTCTTGAAAAATCAGCGACACCGCTTCCCCCCGAAACTGCCGCAGCCGATCGCCGCTTAGTCGTGAAATTGATTGTCCTTCAAAGGTGAGTTCTCCCGCTGTGCGCGATCCGTTGGGTAGAAGCTGAAGAATCGCTTTGCCGATCGTGGATTTGCCGCAGCCAGATTCGCCTACCAAGCCCAGCCGTTCTCCGGGTTGGACGGTGAAGGCAATGCGATCGACCACCCAATCGGGGGAGGTGGGATAGGCGATTTGGAAGTCGTTAAGCTGAAGCAGGGACATGGCAATTCCGAGAAGTCCAGCCCTATGGTAAATCAATCGGTCCCTTGGGAGATGAAATTTGAAATAACCCTGATGGAGGTGGTTTTACGATCGTCTTTAGGTGAGACAGACGTGATTAGATAAAAATTTGGGATCTGTGCGGAATTTACTGACTATGACGTGAATAAGGGATTAATAGGAGACCTTTACTATTGTGGGCATTATGACGGAACCGATTACAACGGCGATCATTGTGGGTTTGGCGGCGCAGAAGTTTGCGGAAGGGGCGGCGGGGAAATCGGCGGAGAAGCTGGTGGAGCGGCTGTGGGATGCGATCGTCTCTCGCTTTTCTGGACGAAAGAAGACGGAGGAGAATTTGGCGACGATCGCAGCGGCGAAGGGTCAGGATGCGGGGGCGATCGGTAAGGTTGCGGTGGTCTTGGATGGGGAGTTTGTGGAGGATGAGGACTTTGCGGCTAGTCTGAAGGAGTTGGCACAACAGATCGTGACTATTCAGCATCAGAGTCAAAGCCAACAAAACAATAACAATTACGGTCGCGATCAGATCGTGATCAACCAACCAACGGGGAATTTGAAAGTTGGGGGATCGTAGATCTTGGCGATCGGCCCCCGGTCCCTAATTCTGGGGAAGCAAAAGGGGGCCAAAAGTCTGGAGATTCACCTGTGATTTCGGATGACGACAGCTATGGATAACAAGAACTTCGGTCGCGATCAAATCATCATTAATGACCCAACGGGGAAGATTTCGATCGCAGAATCCCATCCTCCTCAAGATATCGACACCTCTATGCAGGGTGAACTGCCGCCGAACTTTGAGCGGTATTGGGTTGATCGCAGTTTTTATCAATCGCAATTGCGCGATCGGCTTTCTAGAACACCTGTGACGGAAATCGTGGCGGACGGTGGCTTTGGAAAATCATCGTTAGCGGCTTGGGGTTATGCGAACTTGCGGGGAGATTTTCAAAAACGGGTTTGGGTGGGATTTTGGAATGCCCTGACGTTTAATTACTTTGCACGACGAGTGTTGCAGGAAATCGGGTGGCCCAATAAAGATCTGCAAGTCAACAATGATGGACTTCTGCGAGAGTTGATCTATCGTTTGGACGATCATAATAAGCCTGTGAAGACGTTGGTGGTTTTGGATAATTTGGAAACCATTGCAGACACGATCGATCGACACTGGTTTGAGCAATTTCTGTCGCAGTGGGCAGAGGATGGGAAGGAGAGTCGGGTTTTGGTGACGACGAGATCCGCTTTCCTGCGGCAAGATTCGATCGCACTCACGGGAATGGATGAGGGCGAAGGGTCGGCGTTTTTGACGCGGGAAGGGCTGACGGGCGATCGGTTCTCCGATTTAATCACACTCGCAAAGGGACATCCGTTGCTGTTGAAGTTGGCGGCGAGTTGGACGATCGAAACTTACGATGCGCGGGTGGACGATCGGGCGATCGATTTCTTCACTAAGTTATTTACGAATTACGCAGGTGATCCGAAAGCAGGGGTTGAAGCAATCTTTGAGGTGATCTTTAGAGCGTTACCACCAGCGTTACAGAATCTGTTGTGTGGATTGTCGGTGTATCGGTTGCCGATCGATGTAGCGATGGCTCAGGCGATCGATGAAACGGCGACGGATGAAGATTTGGAGCAGTTGGCAGGGCAGGGGTTGTTGCTGTTGCAGGGGACGAGGTTTGTGTTGCATCCGTTGGTGGCGGGGTTGGTGAGGGCGCGGGTGACGGAGGAGGTGCGGCGGGATGGACATGAGAGGGCGATCGACTACTACAGCGAAAACTATCAGCCTTGGGATGGGACGATTGGGAGCTGTCGAGAGGAGTTAGAGAATTTTTATCATGCTTGTGAATTGGGGCAATATCAACGTGCGATAGAGATTCTCGATCGATGTTTCAATCAATTGGAGTTAGCTGGGGAATGGCGATCGCTTTTGCCGCTGTATGAACGACTGACTGGCGAGTGGAACGCGGTGGATGAATCAGAAGAAAAGAATTTGGGTTCGGCTTGGACTCGATCGGGAAATTTACATCAAGATTTGGGAAATATTGAATTAGCGATCGATGCTCATCTGAAGGCGCAAGCTATTTTCGATCGTCTAGATTTTCCAGAAGGTAAAGCTCCTTCCCTCGGTAATCTTGGCATTGCGTACCAATCGCTGGGAGACTATCAAAAAGCGATCGACTTCCATTCGCAGCACAATGAACTAGCGCAGGCGATTGGCGATAAAAGAGGCATTGCAGCTTCCCTCGGCAATCTCGGCAATGCGTACCAATCGCTGGGAGACGATCAAAAAGCGATCGACTTCCATTCGCAGTCCATTGAAATTAAGCAGACGATCGGCGATAAAAAAGGCATTGCAAATTCCCTCGGTAGTCTCGGCATCGCGTACGACTCGCTGGGAGACTATCAAAAAGCGACCGACTTCCATTCGCAGTCCATTGAAATTAAGCAGGCGATCGGCGATAAAGCAGGTGTTGCAGTTTCCTTCTTCAATCTTGGCAATGCATTAGGTAAACTTGATGAACATTTCAATGCACTTCAGAATTACATTAAAGCTAAAGAAATTTATGAAGATCTTAAACTTGATAATGATGTTGAAGATTGCAAAAACGCTATTCGTAATTGCAACCAAATCATAGCCGCCCAACGCCGCACACCACCGACCCTAGACGATGGATACAAAAGCAAACCTAACTATAAAAAGCGACAAGACCGAAAGCGATTGCGAATCCTGTTGTTTTGCGTGGGAATTGCGATCGTATTCCTGATTGCTTGGCTGAAGAAGTGAGAAGTTTGAATTGAGAATAAAGAATTTTGAATTGAGAATGGGAAGAGAGGGGAATTTGGATGCTGGGACGATCAATCGTGCGATCGCACTCATCATACGTCCAGAAGTCCCCCTTCTCAACGGGGATCTAGGAGGATCGGGTCTGGTGGGACGATCGGTCTTCTGCCCCTATTTGCTATACTAAGCAGTAGTTTCATCAGTCAACCACCATGAAAGAAACCACCATTCAACTTCCAGATACACTTCTTCAATCGATCGAACTTCTCACGAACGAAACCGGAATCACCTTCGATCGATTGATTCAAAGTGCGATCGAAGCCTACCTTCAACAACAGAACCCACTCCCACCCTCGATCGGCATGGGTAACAGCGGTCTTATTAATCTTTCTGAACAAACTCACGACTTACTATGGCAAGACTCACAGCATTAGCCTTAGGAGAGCCGTCAGCACGAGCATTTTTACAAGATCTAGCCGATGGCTTCTACGCACATCAACCTGTAGATCTAACCGATATTCAGGCTGCAATAGCT
>JAYVVL010000382.1:0-3110 GCA_043787035.1 Synechococcales cyanobacterium | reverse complement strand
GGTGCGATCGTCTCTCCAAAGTGAAAAGCTGTAGTAGTTCCAGCGCGACAGGCGTATTCCCACTCGGCCTCACTCGGTAATCGATAGGTTTTTCCGGTATGTGCAGAGAGACGATTGCAAAACTCCTGCGCATCATCCCAATACACTTTTTCTACAGGTAGGCGATCTCCTTTAAAGTTTGATGGGTCTGGGTTGAGTGGGCGATCGATCTGTGGGTATCCCGCCACCACTTTCCACTGAGCTTGCGTCACCTGATGCCGTCCCATATAAAACGACTGAACGGTGACTTCATGGGTGGGACGTTCGCTATCTCTACTCTCAGATTCTTTTTTCGGTGCGCCCATGGTGAAAGTTCCGCTGGGAATCGCGATCATTTCTAAGGTCTCTGGCGAACCGCCCCCAACCCCCAATTCTGGGGGCTTCGGATTCTCTTGCTCCCCCAGAATTGGGGGCTGGGGGGCGGCTCGGTGCAGGATTTCGGTGTACCCCCAGGCTGATGCTGTAATGCGATCGATTGTCCACGATCCCTTGCCTTTGATCGTCGCCATCTCAAACTCAAATTGCTCTAAAACATCGATTGTCCACGATCCCTTGCCTTTGATCGTCGCCGTCTCAAACTCAAATTGCTCTAAAACAACGATCGAAATCGATTCATATTCACAATCTTGCAATTCAGGAAAGTCGATCGCCTCCCCCTCATAACGACGAGCGATCGCCGCATATTCTCCACCCAACCGACGCAACACATCCACACCGACTTTCGCAAACGGCAGCATTGCCTCACGTAAATCACCCTCTAACGATTCCATGTCCGCTAGCAACGCCTGAAAACTCTTAATTGGACTATTGAGTTTCTGGCAGATCGAAGCCGAAAGCACATCCAACACCTGCACCGTCTTCTTAATCGAAGCATCCCCTAGCAAAATATCTCGTACCCGATCGCCCGACTCCCTCACCTCATCCCCAAAAAACTCATACCGACAAACCGCATCCCCTTCTCCATCACACCGCCGCAATAACCCACTCAACAACACCTCCGCCACATGGGACTGCTGCACCTCCACCGCAAAGTCCGATCGAAATGCATCCCGCAACAAATCAATCACAGGCAAACTCACAGGCGTTGCGGCCATGAGATTGGCTAACTGCTGGGCAGGTTTCGAGGCTGTCGATCGGAAGAGTGCCACCCGTTCCTCTGCCGATCGATCGGACTGCGACGACGACGTGCGATCGATCGGTGCATAGTCTTCCTGCTTGCGAATAAACGATCGATCGAAGACCCGCCCCGGCGTCCGCGCATCCCCCAGTCCCGTCGAGACCCTCGCCCAAGCCTTCAGAGAATCCGCATCCAATGTCACGATCGGCACCGTCACCAAGTCCACCCCACCCCGTCGCTCTAGCCGTCGCGGCAATCCTGTCACCTCCAACCGCCCACTGGGAATCCCCGGCATAAAGGCACTCAGCTTCACCACATGTCCATCCCGCAGCGCCGTCCGAGACCACAGCGACTCAGGAAACATTTGCACCACGGCGATCGGTTGAGACTGTCCCCATGCGCCCAGCGTTTCGTACAGGATCTCCTTTTGCCACAGCGCTGAAGTACAGTCTGTCACCACCCAGATCAGCCGTCGCCCCGTCGGATCAATTAATTCCCTCGTGGGTATGGGGACGTTGCACCAGTGCAGCATCTAGAGGACTGTTTCCCACCCCCGATCGCCACCGCGAAAACAGTTGCACCTGTCCTGCCGTCTCGGTCATTCGCCAAGTCCGCACCGTGCGAAAGGCTCCCTGATACTCCACAAGATGACACAGTTCCTCGATCGCCCGTTCCCAGATCGCCGTCGTCTTCGAGTCTTCGACTACAAGGTCCAAATCCAGCCATCGCTCCGGTCTCGACTGCACCACAGGCATCCACACCTGCGTCTGGGCAATACGCGTCACCGTCGCATCCTCATCCAAGTCAAAATACCGATCGGACGGAACTTTTCGCATTAACGGTCGCAGCGATCGGGCTAGATCAATTCCCGTTCGCAAGGCAGACGCTGCTGGCACGGCGAAGGGCATTCCTTTCGGTTGCGGGGGTTCGGGTTGCTCCTCAATGGCGGGTGCGGCGGGGGTGGGTGCAGTAGGCAAATCGTTGGTGAATAGGTCGATCGCGTCGTCGGTCTCGATTCGATCGGGAAGATCCACGATCGGCGTGGGGGGAAAACTTTTGATAGGTTCGATCGGTGGAGTAATGGGCGCGTCCGATCGCACGACTCCTTCTGGGTCCATCCACTGAGCCAGCCATAGCATATCGAGAATATCAAGGGCATCGAAGTCGAGATCGCAATCCGTTAATGCTGTAACTAACGATCGGCTTTCTGGTCTTCGCTGCTGCTGAGATGTTTCCACAGGCGATTAATGAGATCCTTACGATTGGTTAAATTAGCGTCCCGCTCTCGCAGAACCAGATAGACCGCATTCAGTAACTGATCCGTCGCCAAAGCCCCTCGGCTACGATCGTCCCGTTTCTTGAGAAATCCATCAATCAATTCCTCAATCACCGACTCCGATAATCCATGATGGTCTGCATTCTCCGATCGATCTTGCTCTCCCTGCTGTTCCAAATGAGCATTTACAATTTGAATTAATCGTTCCTTTCCCGGCTCCTCCATCGTGAGCCGTACACATCGACGCAAGAACGGCGGCGGAAAATCCCGCTCCCCATTACTCGTCAAAATCAGTAGCGGAAACTCATCACAAGCCACCCGCCCACCAATAATCTTGGTTTTCCCTGCCGTAACCGCCCCCTGATTAAACGTAATCTCCTTCTGATCTCGATACGCCGATCGTACTTCTACCTCAGCCTTAACATTTTCAATCCGCAACAATTCCGGAATCTCAAACGCCCCCTCCTCAAACACCGACAGCAAATCATTCGGCAAATCAATATCGCTCTTATCAATCTCATCTACGATTAACACCCGAGGTTTCTTCGAGGGCAACAACGCCGTCCCCAGCGCCCCCAGCCGGATATAGTCCCCAATATTTTCAAACCGATCGCCTCCCTCTCCTGTCCGACTCGCATCCTGCAACCGGGCGATCGCATCATACAAATACAACCCATC
>JAYVVL010000381.1:0-8758 GCA_043787035.1 Synechococcales cyanobacterium | reverse complement strand
CATTCCGCTAGTCCAGATTCAGATTTCTAATTAAAACGAAGGCAATGGGTTTGACACGCTCTATCCAGGAAATAATGGCGCAAATAGTTATAGTTTATATGTACTGCAAAATCTAAGATGCAGGCTAGGAGCGGGTTTCATTTTTTAATTATTTTCGACTTTTGGAACTAGCGGAATGTGGGATTTAATAAACCCGTAGAATTTTTCAAGGGATTCGTGATAACATTGCTATAGAGAGTGATACTTATAAATATTTCTTTGTAGTATGGTTCCCTTAGCCCCCACACCCCAAGACATTTTTCTGATCCGGATTTTTGAGGAGCCACTAGTACCAATTGCAGATGATCCTTCACCGATCGAAACAACTGCATTAGCTACTGCACTTTCAAACTATGCACAGCGATCAGAGCCGGATGATTTTTCCAGTCTTACCGGGTTTATTGAGGCTTATCCCACTTCTCCCTGGAATGCGGCACTCCTGACTAATCTCGGAATTGTATACTACAACACAGGGCATTACTCAAAGACATTGGAGGTCTGGAGTCAAGCTTGGGAGCTGGCTAAAGCTGTCACCGAACTGAAGGGCAAAGCGATTGCCGACCGAGCGGTGGGGGAGCTGGCCTATCTGTATGGAAAGCTTGGTCGAATGGCAGAACTCGAAGCTCTGCTCAGATCCGTCGAAAATCGTGCCTTCAGCGGTCCGGCTACAGAGATGATTACTGGAGCCCGAGAGGGACTGGTAGCCATGCAAATTCGACCAGAAATCAGTTTTCGGTGTGGACCACTGGCACTTCACCGCATTATGCTGGCGGTGCATCCAGATCACCCTCAGAGCGCATTAATTGACGCGGCAGAGTCAACGCAACGAGGGTTCTCGCTGCATCAGGTCGCAGAGCTGTCCAATCAGCTGGGTCTAAACTTGCAGACGGCATTTCGCGCCCAAGGCTCTGAATTCCTCATTCCTTCTGTTGTTCATTTCAAATTAGATCATTTCGCTGCTGTGATTCGCTGTGAAGGCGATCGCTATCTGCTTCAAGATCCAACTTTTAAGAATGATGTTTGGGTAACTGGAAAGACACTCGAAATTGAAGCCAGTGGCTATTTCCTGGTACCACCAGGGGAGTTGCCAGCGGGTTGGCGCTCGGTTGACAGTACAAAGGCGGCAACCGTATTTGGTAAAGGGAACGTCCCCGATCCAGCGTCGCCACCTAGTCCTTGCGATCCCAGTACAGACCCTTGCAAACCCTGTCCAGATCCTGGTGACAGTGGTGGTGGCGGTGGTGGCCCTAGGGGGTTGGCTGAAGCGAAGATTCATCTCCTGAACGCCAGTTTGAGTATTAGTGATGAACCAGTTGGCTATGCTCCACCTATCGGACCTGAAATTCGGTTTACGGTTCGATACAATCAACGGGACAAGCAATTCGCTTCAAATTTCAACTATTCTAATTTTGGTGATAAATGGACGTTTGATTGGCTGGCATACATCAAGGACGATCCATCCAATCCACTGGCTGATGTCACGTACTATATTCGGGGTGGCGGTAATCGGGCGTTTACTGGATTTAATTCTGCTACCCAGACTTATGCATTTCAGTTGCTCGATCAAACCAAACTCATTCGCACGTCACCCACCTCTTATGAGATGCTAGCGCGTGATGGGAGTAAGAAGGTCTTCAGCCAACCCGATAGTGTCGGTGGCAACACACGGAAAGTGTTTCTCACTCAGGTCATCGATCCGTTTGGGAACGCAGTCTCACTGACCTACGATTCAAACTTGCGGATCGCAGCGATCGCAGATGCTATTGGTCAAGTCACCATCCTTTCCTACAACCTGCCGACAGACATTTTCAAAATTACTAAGGTTACTGATCCCTTTGGGCGTTTTGCGACCTTTGAGTACGATGCCTCTAAGAGGTTGATCAAAATCATTGATGTGATTGGGTTGACATCTGAGTTTACCTATGACGGTGATGGAGCCAGTAGCACCAAGAGTGATTTCATTACCGCGCTCACCACCCCTTATGGCGTGACGAAGTTCACTAAGGGCGAAGATGGTACCCGACGGACGTTAGAGATTCAGTATCCAGATGGCGAGAGGGAGCGGGTTGAGTTCGATCAAAATAACCGAATTCCAGGTTCAGATCTGCCACAGACTGTACCCGTTGGTATGGCAACCCGTAACGAATTTCTGGCACTCCGAAATACCTACCACTGGGATAAACAGGGCTGTGCCTACGCCTATGGCGACTATACCAAAGCTAGGATCTACCATTGGCTTCATAGCACGGACTTGCAATCCCCTGTAGGTATTTTGGAGAGCTTTAAAGAGCCGCTTGAAGGTCGTATCTGGTATGAATATGCTGATCAGTCTAGTTCCAGGGGACCTCTTGTCGTGGGCAGTTCTGGCAAGCCGATTCATGTAGGTCGCGTGCTGGATGATGGTTCCACTCAGCTTTACACCTATGAATATAATGGCTTTGGCAACGTCACGAAAAGCATTGATCCGGTAGGACGAACCTTTTCGTATATCTACGCAGACAATGGCATTGACCTGCTGGAAGTGCGACAGACCCGGGCGGGACAAAGCGAGTTACTTTCCAAGAAAACTTACAACTCCCAACACTTGCCCCTCACGTCTAAAGATGCTGCTGGTCAGACAACAACCTATACCTACAACACTCGCGGCGAACTTCTGACGGAAACAAATCCACTTGGGGATATAACGACCTATCAGTATGATGACAAAGGCTATCGAGCGTCTGTAGTTGATCCTATCGGAGCCACGACCCGATGGAGCTACGATGCTTTTGGAAGAGTGCAGACTACAACTGATGTCAACGGATACAACCTCACCTTTGATTACGACGCTTTAGATCGCATCAAGAAGATCACCTACCCGGATTCAACCTTTGACGAGTTCACCTATGCCAAGTTAGACCGCACACTGGCGAAGGATCGTGCTGGGCGGCAGACATCCTTCGAGTACAACAGCGTCCGGCAGATGATCAAGGGGACCGATCCGCTTAATCGAGTCACTTATTCCCTGTGGTGCAAATGCGGTGCCCTCAAAACCTTGACCGATCCAATGGGACGCACGACTACCTGGCGGCATGACGTACAGGGACGGGTCAAGTGCAAGGAATATGCCGATGGCTCGAAGGTCACCTACCTCTATGAAACGAGTACTAGCCGATTGAGGCAGCGAATCGATGAAAAGCTTCAGGTGACCCAGTACAACTACAACCGTGACAACAGTTTAAGCAGCAAAAGCTACACCAATGCCACCATTGCTACCCCGGCTGTTAGCTTTACTTACGATCCAAACTACAACCGTCCCATCTCCATGACGGATGGCACCGGAGCCACCCGTTATCGGTATGTTCCCATCTCTCCGGTTCCAACGTTAGGGGCAGGAGAACTTGCATCTGAAAAGATTCCCTTGCCCAATAGCGAGATTACCTATGGTTACGATACTTTGGGTCGGCAAGTGTCTACTGCCATTGACGGCATTGCATTAACATTGACTTTAGATGCGGCGGGGCGCGTAACGAGTGCAGCCAATGCCCTGGGAATGTTTAACTACACATATGACGGAAGCTCCTTCCGCGAAACATCTCAGATCTGCTCCAATGGCCTAACGACAGAACGGAGTTACGCAGGGAATCTGCAAGACCTGAGACTCCATCGGATCACCCACAGGAATGGTAGCACGCCAATCTCTGAGTTCATTTATGGTCGCGATGTACCCACAGGACAAATTACTTCCTGGTCGCAGCAGTCGGATGCTCAGGTGCCTTCCATTTACAGTTTCGGCTACGATGCAGCGGATCAACTCACTTCTGCCACTGTTTCTCAGTCGGGCAGTACGGTAAGCACTTTCAGGTACAGATACGACGCGGCTGCCAACCGCTTATCCGAACAGATTGATACCACAACGACCAATTTTGCCTACAACGCGCTCAATGAATTGACATCATCTGACAGTACCGCAGGGGCTGCTGCAACTTATAGCTGGGATGCTGAGCAACGGTTGGTATCGGTGAATACCGGGAATCAAAGTACACTATTTACTTACGATGGGCTTGGGCGATGTGTTGGGATTCGTCGGTTAGTTAGCGGAATTGAAGTGTCTAACCGTAAGTTCCTGTGGCGTAACAGTGAGATTTGTGAAGAAAGAAATCCAGGCGGTGCTGTGGCTAAGCGATTCTTTGTTCAAGGGATGAAAATAGAGGATGGATCGACAGCAGGAAATTACTTCTATACACGCGATCACTTAGGCTCAATCCGGGAGTTGACGGATAATGCTGGTAACGTCCGGGCACGCTACACTTACGAGCCGTTTGGACGCAGAACACGTTTGTTTGGAGACCCAGATGCTGACTTCGGATTTGCCGGAATGTTTTGGGCATCCGAGTCGAATCTTAGTCTGACCTTGTTTCGCGCCTATGATTCTGAAATTGGCCGATGGTTTTCGAGGGATCCACAAAATGATGCCGAACTCTCAGACAGTCTGAACCTTTATGCTTATGTGGATAACAATCCAGTCAACTTCACTGATCCTTTCGGCCTTCAAAAAGTTGGACCTAGAAAGCCGGACAGCTCACCCCCCGATCCTCCTCTATGCAGAGACCCGTTGCAGGAATTGCAGGAATTGGCAGCTTGTCTTACATGTCTAGGACTTCTATTACTAATGAAAAGTAAGCAAGCGGGAGGCCCGCCGGGAGCGTTTGGATGGGTAGGCAAGCAATGTGGTTTAGGCGCGCGTTATAAGTCATGTTCGCCGCCTCCAACTCCTCCACCGCCGCCACCGTCACCGTCACCGTCACCTCCTGAGGGTCCAGAGCCAAAAGATGCTGGGCTCCCTGGCGGAGTCTGATCGACCAACTCACGATAGCTGAAGGTTTACTTTCACCGGGATCATGATCGAACTCAAAAGAGAAATGTCACATGAAGAAATATTTATATGACTCTAAAGGAAATTTGGCAAGTCAGACGCTAGAAAACCCCTCCCCACCGCAGATAACAGGCCAACCCGTTCGCCAGGTGGTCGAACTCGGCAATTTTGCAACATTCTCGGTAGTGGTATCCGATGCAAGTGGTGTAACGTTCCAGTGGAATCTCAATGGCACCGATATCCCCGGAGCAACAGGCGACAGTCTATTGCTGACAAATATTAGCGCTGCCAACGAGGGGCAATACTCAGTTGTTGTAACCAACAGCGTCGGGACCGTGACAAGCACATCAGCATCTCTACTGCTAGACACTGACCGGGATGGGCTTCCAGATAGCTGGGAAACAGCAACCTTCGGCAACATAACTAGTCAACGCAGCGAAGGTGACCCAGACACAGATAATGTATCAAATCTGGATGAGTTTCTCAACAGCACAGATCCTCAGGATCCCCTATCTTTTAGACCTCGATTAATTGCCTATAGCGATGCGGGTGGTTCGGTAACGGTTAGCCCAATGAAACTTAGTTATGAATTAGGGGAACCCGTCACATTAACAGCCAATCCTTTCCCGCCCAGTGTATTTATCGGTTGGGCTGGCGATCTCCAGACAGGAGATCTGATCAACATCAATCCAGCCACATTCCCAATGAATGGGAATAAAACAGTTCGTGCTAAATTTGTCACTGCGACGCCGATCCCCCCTGGCTTAATCGCTTTTTGGCGGGGCGAAACCGATGCTAGTGACTTGGTTGGTGGACATGATGGCACATTCTTTTCTGGAGCAACCGCAATTCCTCCCAGACTAGTTACGCATGGGAAGGTTGGCAAAGCCTTCAGCTTTGATGGAAAAGCTTATATACGAGTATCAGACTCTGCTGCACTGAAGCCAGCCCAGGTTACGCTGGAGGCGTGGGTATTTCCCAGCATGGAAAGGAATGACTTTAAATCGATCATTGCTCGGGGTTTCTCAACAAGCAATGATGTCACCTGGTACTTAGGACTGCGTAATGGGGTTCCCACCTTTTATACTTTTTCTCCCTCAATTTCCGTATCGGGTCCATCCGTCATTCCCCCTAATCAATGGACTCATCTGGCAGCCACTTTTGATGGCACTATAAAACGGCTTTATGTCAATGGCATAGAAGTCGCTACACAAACAGGGCTGGGACCGTTAGTTTATGATCCTGCTCCAGTACCAGTCACTATCGGGGCGGATTGGGGTCTAAATGCTCCCACTAACTTCTTTAAGGGTTGGATAGATGAAGTGGCGCTTTATGGTCGGGCACTCACCTCATATGAAATTAGCGCTATCTACAATGCCGATCTAGCTGGGAAGAACATTAAACAGCCCTATATTGTTTCCCCCATTCAATTACCTGATGGTGCCCCTAGTACTGCTTACACTTACCAATTCATTGCGGTTTTGGGCACTGAACCCTTCAGTTTCTTACTATCGGCAGGAGCGTTACCTCCCGGCATAACGCTCTCATCAGCAGGTGTTTTGAGCGGCACTCCTGCCCCTAATACATCTGGTATTTGGAGTCTTACAGTGCAGGCTACAGATGCAACAGGTATCTTTGGTGAACAGCTTTGCACGCTGAAAATTTTGGCAAGTGTCGTTGTGCCAACTGGGTTGATCAGTTGGTGGAAAGCTGAAGGTAATGCTCAAGATGTCGCTGGTACTAATCAGGGAATACTCCGTAATGGCGCAGACTTTGCACCCGGTAAAGTAGGTCAAGCTTTCTCACTAAATGGCACCACTGCCTACATCGAGATTCCTGACAATCCAACACTGCGGCCCGCTTCTCTCACGCTGGAAGTGTGGGTAATGTTTGATGTGACCTCCGGAATTAGAGTTGTTTTCGCTAAGCCCGTAGGCACTGGCACAAGTGGCTCTTACGTACTGTGGTTAGAAAACGAATCTCTCCGTGGTGTAGTCGGTGATGTCTCTGGCTTCGGAACTGAATTGCAAGCCAGCTTCTCCCCGACACCAAAGCGCTGGTATCATCTGGCTTACACGTTTGATGATAGTACCAAGCAACAAATACTCTATGCTAATGGTGTTCAGATTGCTACCGGAACCGCATCTAAATCTGCCGGTTACGATGCCCAGCCGTTGCTGCTTGGACGCTACACAGTAAACGGGGTACCAAACTATTTCCTCCAAGGTCGCATCGACGAAGCCGCTATCTACAATCGAGCGCTGAGCGCATCGGAAATCACTTCAATTTACGAAGCTGGAGTCGCTGGTAAGCGCTTACCTGTGAGCTAGTAGGGGTAGACACAGAAAACGGAAAATATAGCACGTTAAGGAATTGAAGAAGCTGGAACCAGCGGTAGAGCGTCGGTACAGACACGCCAAGATTTTTAGCCACGTCACGAGGAGGCACCCCATTCGTCAACAGTTGCTTTGCCGACTTGATGGGGTCTCAGTAGCAATGGATGCTGTTGGCGAATGTAATACAGATAACTTAAGGACAACGCTAAGCGGAATCAGGGGCTAATGCTGCAAATCGAGAAATGCGAGTTTGAGCATGAGGAATTCCCATCAGCCAAGCTATAATTCGCTGAATGTTTAGAGCAACGCTCGCGAGAACATGCTGGAGATGAGTTTTCGCCAGCCCAATATATCGCGTCTGACGCAATCCCATAGTGGCAATTGCTTGAGATAGAGTGCCTTCAATTCCAGCCCGTTGGCTGTAGCTCAACTTCCATTCCTCGGTCTGCTGTCGATGTCGCGCTGCTTGTAAGGCATCATGTTCAGCTTGAGGACGAAAGGTAAGTTCCCGAGCCTCTACTGCCGTTTGCGTATGGCGGGCACGCGCTGAACATAATCGGCAATCTGTGCGTGAGAACTTCGCCGAAATAATCGGAGTACCAAACGGATCCTGTCCTTTCCGCCAGTTCTGAGTCTTCTTGCCTTGAGGACAGGTGACCCGACGGGTTTTCCAGTTGATCCGAAACTGGCTGAGGTCATAGGCATCGGGGTCTTTCGCCTGCCAACACGCATCAACACTCACGAGAGCCACTAAATCAATTTGATAGTGCTGACCACTGGTCACGAATTCTCTCGCGTCCGTGTAAGCCCCATCGACGAAATGCTGGTCTGGCAGCAATTTCTTGGCTTTGAGCGCCGCATGAACGGATTCTGTTTGCGTGACATCCGCGACATGAGCAGGAGCTAAGTACAGGACAAAAACTGAACGGCTTGCCATAGCTGCTGTCTAGCAATATTGAAGTTGATCATGCCATCTCGAATATAGTCACAGCCGACTCGAAAAACACTTTTTGCCTTGCGACCGTGATTTTTAATGGGAATCGGGGTTTGAACCGTTAGCCATTCTCCGACTCGAATCGCCCAAACCATCGCTAGCGTTAAGAGCGCCACTAACTTACTCAATCGCTCCATCTCTCTCAGATGAGTATCCTCCAGATTGAATCCACGGGATTTTAGGATGCCAAATAGCGTCTCTATTCCCCAGCGTTTCCCATAATCCGAGATGGCAGTCTCGACCGATTGTTGAGTCACAATGATCATCAATTCCCCATCCAGCAATTTCAGGGCGGCCACCTGGACCCAATGCCCCCATAATCGACGTTCGCGCTTTAAAACTCGACGTTCGCCCACCTTTAATCCCTCAAAAAGTCGTTTGCCATTTACAGCTTCCTCTCCATCAAAGAGCCGTTCGGTCTCCCGAATCCGGATACGGAACGGCATTTCCGGGTCTCCTAATAAATATCCAAACCAATCACTGCCCACAAACTCTCGGTCGGCGGTCAACGAAGCCACTTTGACGTTGGGGAAT
>JAYVVL010000380.1:0-3112 GCA_043787035.1 Synechococcales cyanobacterium | reverse complement strand
CCGGAACGCCCGTCTTCGCCCAAATGATCGGCGAAAGCATCCCCGATCTCGTCCGCACCGCCAAAGCCCTAGGCCAATACTCCGTCGCCGGAATCGATCTCAACATGGGATGTCCGGCTCCCCGCATCTATCGCAAAAATGTCGGCGGTGGACTCCTGCGCGATCCGGGTAAGATCGATCGCATCTTAGGCGAACTCCGATCGGCCATCAGCGGACGGCTCACGGTCAAAATGCGTATCGGCTTTGAAGATACGGCGCAATTTGATACGGTACTCGACTTGATCGATCGACACAACATCGACCTCCTCAGCCTCCACGGTCGCACCGTCAAAGAGATGTATCACGGCGCAGTTCACTACGATTTGATCGCCCATGCGGTGTCCCGACTGCGTTGCCCCGTCCTCGCCAATGGCAACGTCAGTTCGGCCGCTAGCGCCACCGTCGTTCTCGCTGAGACCCAAGCCGCCGGAGTGATGGTCGGGCGCGCGGCCATTCGGAATCCCTGGATCTTTAAACAAATTCGCGAAGCCTTATCGGGCCATCCCGTTTCAGTCGTGACCCTAGAACAGGTGCGCGGCTACATCGATCGAATTCATCAGACGCCCAAGATGCAACGCGTTCCCGAAAAGTCCCGCATGAGCCATCTGAAAATGTATCTCAACTACATTGGTCAAGGCGTCGATCCAGACGGCGTTTTTTTGCGCGATATGCGAAAGTCACAAACCGAAATCGAACTCTTTGGCATCTGCGATCGCGACCTCCTGACGCATCCCGATCGAGCTTTCTCTTCTGAACCCTACGCAGGACTTTTTGCCCGACCCAAAGCAGAAGCCGCCCGATCGTAGTCCTTGATCGATCCGTTTTCGTATAATTAACCTGTAGCAGCCGTTCATCTAGGCGACCCCCCGTCCATGATATTCATCAATCCCAAATCCGATTTTGCCTTCAAAAAAATCTTTGGCTCTGAACAAAGCCACGACATTCTCATCAGCTTTCTGAACGGCATCCTCTACGACGGCCAAGACACGATCGCATCCGTCCAAATCCTCAACCCCTACCAGCCGCCCAAAGTCCGAGGCCAAACTTGACGATGGAACCACCGTCATCATCGAAATGCAAGTCCTCAACGTCGAAGGCTTCGAGAAACGAGTCCTTTACAATGCCGCCAAAGGCTACTCAACCCAGCTCAGCATCGGCGAAGACTACCAACAACTCGATCCCGTCATTGCCCTCACCGTCACCGACTTCGAGATGTTCCCCGGACTCAATACCGTCGTCTCCCGCTTCGTCCTTAAAGAAAAAACCTTTCTCATCGACTACCCCATCAACGACATCGAACTTGTCTTCGTCGAGCTGCCCAAATTCCATAGTCCGATCGAAGAAATCCACAGCCTTAAGGAGCAATGGATCTACTTCCTCCAAAACGCCCGTACCCTAGACAATATTCCCTCCCAGCTCTCCGAAACCCCCGCACTCCAGAGAGCCTTCACCGTTGCGAGTCAAGCCAACCTCACTCGCGAGGAACTAGAAGACTTCGAAGGCCGCGAAAGGGTCATACACGATCGCCGTAACAGTATCCTTTATGAGAAAAATAAGGGACTCAAAGCATTAGAAGACCTGCGTCAGGAGGGACTTAAAGTAGCAGAAGAGTTCCTTTCTCAAGGTCTTGAGCAGGGTCTTGAGCAGGGCGATCGCACCGCGCGGGAGCAGATTGCAGGGCAACTCCTCGCCTTGATTGACGATGAACAGATTGCGCTCACCACTGGACTCTTTATTGAAATGGTTCAGCATCTTCGAGCCGAAACTTGAGCCGAACTTGAGCCGTCGTGTAATCCCTCTTCCGTTTTCTTGCTCTTAGGTCAAAAATTAAGTTAAATTAAGTTAACAATTGTTCTCATGAAGTCGGCAAGTCGTTCTCAGCTTTGAAAGGGCTAACCGACCTCTAGGCTATAAAATCTCTGTTAACACTGAGCTTTAACTGGGTTTTAGAAAACAAATGCGGTCGATCGGGATTTTCCCTCAGCCGTTGCATCCCTATCCTTAAGAGGTACCTCGCTTTATGAAACCGACCTGGAAGACTGTCCTGCTTTGGACACTCCCAACGCTCGTAGTTGGATTTTTTATCTGGCAAAGTTCTGTGATGCCCAACATGGCGTCCAATAACAACACGGCCCGAAATACTGCAAGCACCCGGATGACCTATGGTCGCTTCTTGGAGTATCTTGACGCTAATCGCGTTAAGAGTGTGGATTTGTATGATGGTGGCAGAACCGCGATCGTCGAAGCCATTGACCCTGAACTGGATAACCGAGTGCAGCGCCTGCGGGTCGATCTTCCTGGCAGTTCGCCTGAGTTGATTACGCGTCTCCGAGACGGCAAGATTGAGTTGGATTCTCACCCTGCGCGCAACGATGGCGCACTGCTGAACCTGCTCGGAAACTTGGTTTTCCCTGCGATTCTTCTTTCAGGTCTTTTCTTCCTGTTCCGCCGATCGAACAACATGCCCGGTGGCCCAGGACAAGCAATGAGCTTTGGTAAGTCCAAGGCCCGCTTTCAAATGGATGCCAAAACTGGCGTGATGTTTGACGATGTGGCTGGAATTGAAGAAGCAAAAGAAGAGCTTCAAGAAGTCGTCACGTTCTTGAAAACCCCTGAAAAATTCAGCGCCATCGGAGCCAAGATTCCTAAGGGCGTCTTGCTCGTCGGTCCTCCTGGAACGGGTAAAACCTTACTTGCCAAGGCGATCGCAGGCGAATCCGGCGTTCCGTTCTTCAGCATCTCGGGTTCTGAGTTTGTTGAAATGTTTGTCGGCGTCGGCGCATCTCGCGTCCGTGACTTGTTTAAGAAAGCCAAAGAAAATGCCCCTTGCATTATCTTCATTGATGAAATCGATGCAGTCGGTCGTCAGCGTGGTGCTGGCATTGGCGGCGGTAACGACGAGCGCGAACAAACGCTTAACCAACTGCTGACTGAGATGGACGGCTTTGAAGGCAACTCTGGAATCATCATCGTGGCCGCAACAAACCGCGCCGATGTCTTGGATTCAGCGCTGCTGCGTCCCGGTCGTTTCGATCGCCAAGTCCAAGTAGACGTGCCCGACGTCAAAGGCCGT
>JAYVVL010000379.1:0-8761 GCA_043787035.1 Synechococcales cyanobacterium | reverse complement strand
GCGTGATCGATCGCTTTGGTCGGTTTCCCGATCGCAATGTGATTTTGGGTCGGGTGAGTACGCCAGACGAGTTGAAGTTTTTGGCGCAACCTGGATGGCAGTTTTAAGGGGTAAGATTTGACGGGCAAAATTTGACGGGTGAAAAGGAGTTGGGGTTTTGGGATGAACGATCGGATGAGTTGGTGGCGGATGGCAGTGCAAGTGCACGGGTCGGTGGTTAAAAGAGTGCTGCCGCGATCGATGATCTGTGGGCTATTTGCTGCATTGGTGGTAATTTGTTCAAAAAATGGGATGCAGATGGTTCCACCGCTGAGAGACAATATTATCCCCAGTATTGTCCTTGGATTGCTCTTAGTTTTTCGGACAAACACCGCCTACGATCGCTTTTGGGAAGGACGGAAATGCTGGGGAATAATTACGGGTGGAACGCGGAATTTAGTACGAAGGATCTTAGTGGCGGTAGAAGAGCGATCGATAGAGGACCGAGACCACAAGGTTCGATTGATTCGGTTATTAGTGGCCTTGAGTTTTGTAACGAAGCATCATTTGAGACATGAGCCGTTGTGTGAAGAGGTTCGATCGCTGGTGGGCGAGGATCGGTGGGTGCAGTTAGGCAGTGGGGCCAATGTTCCTCTGGAAATTGCGTTTTGGGTGGGCCATTATTTGCAGGAGCAATATCAAAAAGGGCGGTTAACGGTTCATGAACTGATGGGAATGACTGAGATTTTGGACAAAATTATGGGTGCGGTGGGCGGCTGCGAACGCATTTTGAAAACGCCCATGCCATTGGCCTATGCCATTCATCTGAAGCAGTTGTTGCTTATTTATTGTTTGTTTTTACCATTCCAAACTGTTCGAGATTTGGGTTGGTTTGTTGTTCCGGTGGATATAATCGTGAGCTTCACGCTGCTGGGTATTGAAGAAATCGGTATCGAGATTGAAAATCCCTTCGGTGCTGACACCAATGATCTGCCTCTTGATGCCATCTGTCAAATCGTCCGATTGCGCGCCGAAGATATCATCCGACTCCAATCGGAATCAAACGATCGATCGTGACATAATCGTAGACTGACTAGGTAGTCATGCATTGACTACCCAGTTGACGATGCTGATGTGGGTGTTGCAATTGCGATCGATTACTCGCATCTACAAATGAGAACCTAATGACAACGACCCAAACCCTTCCACCGCCAGTGATGCTGCACAACATTTATGAACAGCCAGATGTGGTGCGGCGATCGATCGAGTTGGAGTTTGATGTTCCCGATTGGTTTTTTGCGGCAGAACGGATAACTATTGTGGCGTGCGGGTCGAGTCGTCATGCGGCACTGGTGGCACAGGAGTGGATTGAGTCGCTGGCGCGGGTGAGTGTGCGGGTGTTGGATGCTTCCCAGTGGTGCGATCGTGCTGTGCTGATGGAACCGGGAACGGTGGTGATTGCGATTAGTCAGTCAGGCAGGACAAAGGATGTATTGGAGACGTTGCGCCAAATAGAGCCGCTGCGAATGGCGAACCCAGTTCTTCCGGGGGCAACGGGACTTAAGATTTTGAGTATTGTGAATGAGGCTGGTTCGCCGTTGGGAATGCGATCGGATATGGCAATTGTGACGCCTGCTCTTCCGGAAAGGGCGGTGGCGGCGACGAAAAGTTTTAGTGCGCAGTTAGTGGTCCTTGCACGGTTGGCGCTGATGTTGGCGGAGTCTAAAGGGACACTGACTCGAACTGAAATTCAGGCGTTGCGATCGGATCTTTGTCCGCTTCCTGATGCGATGGCGCAAACCTTAAAAGGACTGGAACAGCGGGAGACGCGATTGGAGAGGATGCCGGAGTCGGTGGTGATTCTAGGTCGTGGGTTGCACATGCCGATCGCCCTAGAAGGCGCGTTGAAACTTAAGGAAACTTGTTATGTCCATGCGGAAGGGTTTGGGGCTGGGGATTTTTGTCATGGTCCGATGGCTATCGTGTCCCCGAGCCTCCCGATTATTGCGCTATTGCCCGATGAGAAGATGCGGCTTGATCTGGAGCGGTTTCGATCGTGGGGTAGTCCGATCATCACGATCGACCGACGGGATAATACGATTGTTTCAGCGATGGGGTTCTCGGTAGAATCTGTAGCGGATTGGTTAATGCCTTTTGTGACAGTGCTCCCGTTGCAGCTTTTGGCGTACGATTGGGCGGTGATCAAGGGATTGGATGTGGATCAGCCGCGTTATTTGACGAAGTTTATTGGCTAATATCGTCTTTCTCTCGTTGAGAAGAGGAATCGAATGTCTTTGTATGAGACTGATTTTTATGCTTGGACGCAGCGGCAAGCGACATTGATCCGAGAGGGTCGGTGGGAAGAAGTCGATCGATCGAATTTAGTAGAGGAGATTGAATCTTTGGGTAAACAACGTCAAGAACTCCGCAATCGGTTGGGCTGCATAGCGCTAATCATAGTGTGTTGAGAAGGACGATCGTGCTTACACGTAATGCTTTAACGTTTATGGTGAATAGGTATAATTATTGTTTAGGGGTGACGATCGGTTTCTTTGGGTTGCTGAGGTCAAGGCGAACAGGGGAAATCTTTGGGTTGCGTCCGTTTCCTTCACGAATCCTGATGGTGAAGATGGGTGAGTTTGGTTTTAATTGAGTGATGCGATCGACAAAAGGAAAGTTGAGTTTTGGATGGATTATGCGACGGGTGCCTTGATAGCTTGGGCTTGAAGTACAGAAGAGATAGGCTCCGTCGTTACTTCTAGCGGCATACATCCAATGGACCTTTCGTTCTGTAGCGAAGGTAAATTGATGGTCAATTTCAAAGGTACTGACATTCTGGGGGGTCGGTGCTGGAACTTTTTCACCGGGAACTTTCTCACAGTGTTGATTGATCCAATTTCCACTCTGAGCGCTGGCAGGCAAAGGCAGACTTCCAAAGACACCGATCGTGCTTGCAAATAACGCTAGGGCGATCGTGTTTGGGAATAGTGCTGTAGTTTTCATAGTTATTTAGGTTAGTGTAACGTCAGGGCTGACAGCAGGGTCAAAGGGATCGTCATAGTGTAGAACAGTTCCGGCAAGTGAGCCAATCAGAGGGTTCCGATGGATGCCATCGGATGATTTCCATCTAAAGATAGAGGGATTTTAAGGAACCTCTCCCCAAATCGTAAGTCATAGTATCCATGTCGAATCTGTGTACTAAATCAAACATTGCTATAGGCAAACCCTAAGGGTGCGAGTCTCGCAATGTTTGATCGGCATTCATCTGAAAACCGATTCTGGAATTTTATGAACTATCGTCTTTTTGCACCCTCTACCTCAATGCGTGTCAAAAAAGCTGTCTTTGCAGCGCTAACCTTAACGTCCCTTGTGGGTGGGCAAGTCCTCTCACAAGGGATGTTCATTCAGCCTGTTCAAGCCAAAACAGATCATCACCAAAAGAACTGGAGAGCCAACCTTTATCTTGCCCGCCTCACCCAGTCCAACCAACTGGTGATGCAAATGGATATTCAAGATAAACCCATCACCACTTATGCCAATGCGGTGTACATCCTTTACGCAAAACAAAACAGTGAATGGGTACAAGTTTATACTAGTCAAGGGGCAAGATTAATTACCAATTCCACAGGTCGAACGGTGCTGGTCTCCGAGACCGTGGATTGCGAACAGCTTAAGCAAAAATTAGGCGTTTCGGATCTTGAAGAAGTGGAACTGAAAGCGGTGGCGATGTTCCGCTATGACGAAGAAGGCCGCGATCGCGATCAACGGGTCGAATATGAGCAAATCCAAACGTTTACCCGCATTGCCCAAACTCAAACCACACAGCTCGTGGCACTGCGATCGGACGATGATAAAAATTACATCAACTCATCCAATCAGAAAGAACACCGGGGCTTTCACCTGACGATCGCCCGAAAATCCCAGAGTAATCAGAAAGTTATAGCCCGAGTGTCGCTGAAGTCCCGGATTTCCCAAGGCTACCAAGCGGAACGGTTGATCGGCGATTTTAAATATAAATTAAAGGACTCATCGAAAGCGCAATTTATGAAAGGGGTGAAAGCAGGCGATCGGGTGGTCGTTCGGTTGTTTTCAGAGGATAACGAGTTCATCGGATATAGCGAGTTTGAACTTCTCGCGCAGCGGACCGCAGTGACTTTAGTTCTGGGCGATCGTGCTTTGGAGTTTGGGGTCGTCCGCACGATTTATGGAGCTGATTCGGGTGAGTCGTTGAGCATGGACAGTCGGACAGCCGTGTATGACTACTTCACCCAAGTCACCCGCGCCGATCGCTATACCAATTCTCAAGTGACCTTCTTGCGTCAAGCGCAGAGCATTGATCTACAGTCCTTCGACATTGCCGGATATCCTCGCCCCCAATCCAACTGCATCTACCCATCGTCCTTCAGCACGGGGGCATTCACGTTAGTTAATCAAGTCTTTTCGGTCTTCAATAGTAGTCTGGCGCGATCGATCAGTGCATTGCCTGGGACGCTCATCCGCACGATCAATGTGAGTAGCCGCACCACTTCCATCTATGAAGTCAGCCAACAGATTCGTCAGAGTCAACAGGTATCGACCGTTCGGGATCGATACGACGATGATGACAATGATAAGAAGAAAAAGTGCAAAAGTAGAGGGAATGGGAGAAAAGCCTGTAGTGCTAATCCCGGCCATAGCGGTAACGATCGTGATAATGACAACTAGAGACTAAGGATTACATCAACAGTATTCCCCAAGCTCACAAATTTGGGGCTTGGGGGGATACGATTCTCGTGAATGATTTCGGATTTGCGGCGATCGCGAAATCTATTGCACCAACCAAGCGATGTCTGAAAGATGGGTTTATGCCTATCACTTATTTCCAGGCGATCGCTGCTGCCCGTTGCCCTGAAAGGTTAGAATGATTCCAGCTACGGTCGAAAGTCCGCCCACGATCGCCGCTTCCTTAGGATAGTATCCGCTTCTTGATAGGGTTTGCATCCAGGTTGCGGTGAGATCGCTGCGCAAGATTAGATTCGCAATTTCGGGCGACAGATATATCAGCGCACCGCCAACTAAGGCCCAAGGCACCAAAGAAATCAACAGGCGAGCGGACGTTGCGGGGGGACGGCTCATATTAGTGGTTTAGATTGTAATGGTGAAATGTAATACTGATTAGCGTATCACGGGCGGGGCTTTGGAGGATTTGGACATGATCAGTTTGGAAGACTTGGCGTTCGATCGTCATCACATTTGGCATCCCTACACGTCCTTAAGTTCGCCGCTTCCGGTCTACGGCGTAGCCTCCGCCGAGGGTTGTACGATCACTCTGTCCGATGGTCGAGTGGTGATTGACGGCATGGCCTCCTGGTGGGCTTGCATTCATGGTTACAATCATCCGATGTTGAATGCTGCAATCGTTCAGCAACTGTCCCAGATGTCCCATGTAATGTTCGGTGGATTTACTCATCAGTGTGCGATCGACCTGTCAAAGCTGTTGTTGGATATTACACCTGAGCGATTGGATAATGTGTTTTTGAGTGACTCCGGTTCTATTGCCGTTGAAGTTGCCTTAAAGATGGCCTTACAATACTGGACTGGGCGAGGAGAACCTAAGCGCGATCGATTTGTGACCATTCGCGGCGGCTATCACGGCGATACATATCATGCGATGTCCGTGTGCGATCCTGTGGGGGGAATGCATGGATTATTTGCGACTTCGCTACCAAAATATGAGTTTGCACAGGTTCCGCAAGTCGCCTTTGGGCAACCGTGGGACGACCAGGATATAAACTCGTTACGCGACATTTTCGGAGCCATGGGCCATCACGTTGCAGCCGTGATTTTGGAGCCGATCGTTCAGGGTGCAGGCGGAATGCGATTTTATCATCCGATGTTCTTAAGGCGTGTGCGGGAATTGTGCGATGACGCGGGTTGTTTGCTTATTTTAGATGAAATAGCCACCGGATTTGGGCGATCGGGGCGACTGTTTGCCCACGAGTGGGCGGACGAGTATGGCGGCGCACAGCCCGATATCATGTGTCTTGGGAAAGGACTAACAGGCGGCTATCTAACGCTAGGCGCAACACTAGCGACCGCAGAAGTAGCACAAGGTGTCGGATTGCTAATGCATGGTCCTACCTTCATGGCAAATCCATTAGCTTGCAATGTTGCAGTCGCGTCTGTAAGATTGCTATTGGAATCGAATTGGCGATCGAATATTTTACGTATTGAGTCTAGATTGCGAATAGGTTTAATGCCACTAGCTGCAACGTCAACGGTGAAAGACGTGCGGATTTTGGGCGCGATCGGCGTGGTGGAAATGCACGAACCTGTGGATGTTGCAGCGGTGCAGAAATTCTTGGTCGATCGAGGGGTTTGGGTCCGTCCATTTCGGAATTTGATCTACGTCATGCCGCCCTACATTATTTCAGATGAGCAATTAAACGTTTTGACGCAGGCGATCGGCGATGCAGTTCGGACGTGATGCAGAGGAATAAGGATTGAATAAGATCCATAACCTCACTCGGCGGTTGAAAGCGCAGCTCCACAAACAAAGTCAGCCCCATGCGGACTAAGAAAAAGTCTTAACCTGCGTCGGCAGGTTTTGTTTGTGTAGCCGCGACTTTAGTGTTGTTGAGATTGGGGCATTGGAAACGTCGATCGCCCCTCAAAACGGGGGGTTTGTAAAGCATTTTGTGTCAAGGGTCATGATTTAGTCAGGCATTCGCCCTAAACACCTTCTTCACAAGTGCCCTTACCCTTCGCTCTAAGTCTTTGTCCGCTCCACCCCCATTAGTGAGGCTTCAGGGCGTTGTATCTGGATCTAAACCCTGCGATCGTAATAGTGCGACCAACTGCTGTTCGCGATCGCGTAGATCTGCAAGCGCCTGATCTTTCTCTTGAAGCGCCTGATCTTTAGCGTCGATCGTCTCTGAAGCCCAAGGCAAGAGTTCGCCATCTGCCGTCCACCAGCGCAACCAGTAGCCTGTACGACCATCCCGCGTATTTTGCCGAGTGCCAAGAAATAAATTCATCTCTGGAATCCAGTTCCACCTATTTTCATCTGGCTGCCCTAAGGTGTAGCGCTCATTTTTAAGCCGATAACACTCGACCAATCCGCCGTCCGGATTAAAAATAATGTACATCGGAACCTTTAATACCTGCTTATAGAAAAACCATTTCCCCACCGGATGCGTCGGCTTACTGGAATACTCGTCTCCATCAGTGTAGGAAATAAACTCCATCATCAACGTCGGCGCATCGCCCTCTAATTTCGGCGTGCAGCTCCGTCTGTCCAGTCCCGGTGTATTCACTCGTGCCACATAAACCCAGTCCGGCGCTTTGATTTCCAGGTACCCGTTGACCGTCGCACAAATACCGAAGTTGGTTGCCACCAGCATTTCTGGGCGAATAAATTTTGCGATCGCCAAGATTTCTCGCAGGACCATGGCTCAGAGTGGATGAGATAGACTGTCCACAGGCGAATCATCCAAAATATAATCATCAGGAACCGCCTCCCACGTCACCACAAGCGGCAGGAAGGCGATCGGTGTTACCGTTGATGACGTCATTGCCAACGGAGTCGCAACCATAGAATCTCTCAATCCCTGGGGAATCTAATTGTGAAATTTGAACTGCTTTATCCTAACGCAATCGTCTGTTGACTCCAAAACCTGACTCCAAAAATCCGATCGCTCCGTCAAACTTAGCGATTTCCTTTTGGCTAGAACGCCTCTCAGCTTCACTACAAGGCTAAATTTCAACTGACCGATAAATTTTTTGTCAAACAAATTCTTTGATCCCTATCGAATCTTTAACGATCACTAAAGTTCTCAGATACGTTAGGATTTCTAACTTAGCCTAGGGAACGCTCAGTTCAGTAAATTACCCGAAGTTTAAGGAGATCCATCTTTTCCTATCGTCAAAATTTACAGAGAAATACGGAACGTCAGATATTCTGTTATCAACTAAAATCTTTTCAACGACATCTTCCTGAGATCAACTCTGATCTTGAGTGGAGCTGCCTTACAAAAAATTAACCAGGCATTGAGTTCGACTTGTGCCAAGTTCGATCTTTAAAAATACTCGCCAGAAACAAAATTATGCTTTTTAGTACTCTAGACACCGCTCAATCTTTTTCTTCCCGTCGCTCGCCTCAAAAGCATCTCCGAGCCTTTGGCCTCAGTCAAAATGGTCCACTGAACGATTGGCTTGCTCTCTCTATTGGCAATTCTCGTCTGCATTGGGCTTGGCTGACGGGAACGACCTTGCGTCATGCCTGGGACACTGACCACCTAGACGCCTTTGCGATTCAGCGGTTGATTATTAATCAGTTCAATTTTCATCGCTGTCAATTGCTCGATCGATCGGTCCCGTTGCCCCAATGGGAAGATATGCCCGACCTTCATGTTATTTCGGTGGTGCCGCATCAGACCCAGTTTTGGCAGCAGTACCTGCGATCGCAGGTACTGCTGCTGACCGAAATCCCTTTGGACGATAGCTACAGCACGTTGGGGATTGATCGGGCGATCGGTGCGTGGGGTGCAACCCAGATTTCTGGAAATAGCGCACTGGTCATTGATTGTGGCACGGCGATGACGTTCACGGGTGCCATTCCTCACCCTGAAAAAATTAATCGGTCTAAATTTGTGGGAGGTGCTATTGTACCGGGACTCCAGGTTCAGCTCAAATCCCTTGGACATTTTACCGCCGTACTTCCTACCCTAGAGACCCGAGATCTTCAGCTTCCCACTCGCTGGGCCACCAATACTAACGACGCTATTTCCAGTGGCGTTCTATA
>JAYVVL010000378.1:0-22199 GCA_043787035.1 Synechococcales cyanobacterium | reverse complement strand
TGAATTATCCGAGGTGGGATTTAATGCGATCGTTGTCGAGGATTTTGTAGACGGCGGCGGTGCCCCAGTTGGGTTTGAGGATGAGGCGGTGGCGGAGGATGGGATCGTGCTGGAAATGGCAACACTCAGCCGCTTCCTCCACGACCTCGGCATCCTCCTCCACTTCCAAAACGACCCCATCCTCCGCCACCGCCTCATCCTCAAACCCAACTGGGGCACCGCCACCGTCTACAAAATCCTCGACAATGCAACAGTCAAAGCCCACCTCGGACAATTTACCGACACCGATCTCGCCGAAATCTGGTCCGATCGTACCTACGCCGACATGCACCACGAACTCCTTCAACTCATGAAAGAATTCAAAGTCTGCTACGAAATCCCCAACTGCAAAGGCCACTACATCGCCCCCCACCTCCTCAACCCCGACAGCCCCACTTACGACTGGAACCCCCAAAACAACCTCATCCTGCGGTATCGCTACAACCACTTCATGCCCAAGGGTCTACTAACCCGCTTCATCGTAGAACAACACCGATCGATCGAAAATGTTAATGACCTCGAAAATGCCCACGTCTGGAAAAACGGCGTTATCATCACCAATAGGTCAGCCCGCGCCGAAATCATCGAACACTACCCAAAACGCGAAATCCACATTCGTGTGTCAGGCAACCGTCCCCGCGACCTTCTCACTATCATCAACCGCCAATTTGAAGACATCCACGACCACTTCTACAAAGACCCAAATCCCGACAAACCACCCTACGACACCCTCATCCCCTGCAACTGCCCCACCTGCAAACCTAGCCTCGCGCCCTTCACCTTCACCCTCGATCGCCTCCATACCTGTCTCGATCGCAACCGCTACACCATTGAATGCCACGAAAGCGGAGAAGACGTGCAAGTCCGAGGCTTAATCGACGGCGTAATCCAAGAAGATCCCGAAGACTTTGAAGATTCGCTGGAAGACTATTCAGGAAAACGCGATCGATATCGTGTATCCCGTAGAAGAATCAACTCTACGCTAACTACACCCACAATCATTATCAACAATGCAAACCAACAGGAGCAAACTATGAGCAATGACAAAGTTTGGAACGGCAATAGAATTGCAGGCGATAACGTCATGGGCGACAAGGATACGATCGCGGGCAACAAAATGCGAACTGGAGATGTTGCAGGAGATGCGATCGCAGGCAACAAAATCGTCAACACTCAAAACCTAACCGAAGCCGCCAAAGACATCAAAACCCTCATCAATCAACTCAGCACCGACTACGACACCAGCACCCCATCCGGCAAACGTAAACTCACCGACAAAATCCTAGAAACCCTCGAAGGCGACACCACCATCCAAACCCGCACCCTAAACGCCCTAAAAGAAGCCGGAAAAGCCGCACTAGAAACCGCCATCGACCACCCGATCGCCAAAGTCCTAGTCGCAGGACTAGAAGGCTACCTAGACTAGCCCCACAGAGCCACCGTAAGGGCGCGCTTCCTCGTCCCTCTCCTCCTCCCACTTAGAAGAGCGATCGTCCTACGAGGAATCCTCTGAAGAGGTTGCGGAAGGCGCGACCCGACGAGAGATCTCATCGCTGCTAATCAAAGATGCCATACTCTACACGCCTAAGAACTTAACTTTTTTGAATGACTGAAACTTTCAGCTCATCAAGCTTTTGAGTTCTTTATACTTGTCAATATGAGCGGTCTCGATCAAACTCGAAATGGCCGTCCTAAAGCTGTCAAAATCTGCATAATATTTAGAGTACAGATATTCCTTTCGGACAAATTTCCACGATCGCTCAATAAAATTTAAATGCGGGGAATAGGAGGGTAAGTACAAAACGCAATCCCTAGCTCTTCCGCCACTTCAAAGACGATCGCACATTTTTGGTACTAAGCATTATCGCAAATAATGGTGATGGGGATTCCTGCGGGTGAGGATGATGGCAAAGCGTCTAGATTACTCAGCGCGATGTTGTTGAAATTTAAGGTCGATCGTCCGTTAGTTACTGTCGTGGCATTGAGCGCGATCGAAGTTCTTGCCCCATCATTCACCCAATATTCCAGACGGCTAAGCGCATCTCGATCGCTCAAACTCCCCGCAAATTTATCAGTACTATCACAGGTTATCCCATCCCGAAGTCCATCGAATCGCTTAGCTCTCGGGTTAGAGTTGACAAGGCGACTCGATCGCGTTTAGATAGCGAAATTCCTAAGAGCGAGAACCAAACCTTATGAGTACGCCCCTACCGATTTGCATTGGAGGTGCTTTAGTCCGATCGAATATTAGTCAAACACATGCAGATTTTATCTATGTCGATCGATCGTCCTAGCCCATCTCTCGACACTCACTACATGCGCCGTTGCCTCGAACTGGCCGCCCAAGCGATCGGCCTCACAGCTCCAAACCCCATGGTCGGCTGCGTTATCATAAAAAATGAACAGACCATTGCGGAAGGCTTTCATCCCAAAGCCGGAGAACCCCACGCCGAAATCTTTGCCCTTCGCGCTGCTGGAGACCGGGCGATCGGCGCAACGCTCTACGTCAATCTAGAACCCTGCAATCACCATGGACGGACGCCTCCTTGCTCTGATGCCGTCATTGCCTCGGGCGTGAAGCGCGTCATCGTTGGTATGGTAGACCCCAATCCACTCGTGGCTGGCAGCGGCATTGAAAGGATCCGATCGCACGGCATTTCTGTCACGGTTGGCGTTGAAGAAGACGCTTGCCGTTCCCTCAACGAAGCTTTCATTCACCGAATTTTGTATCATCGCCCCTTCGGCATCCTGAAATATGCCATGACCCTAGACGGCAAAATCGCCACGACCACCGGACATAGCGCTTGGATTACCGGACCCTCCTCGCGCCACTGGGTCCACAGGCTCCGATCGCAGTGCGATGCCATTCTTATCGGCGGTAACACCGTCCGCAAAGACAATCCCCATCTCACCAGTCACGGCACCTCAACGCACAATCCCCTCCGCGTCATCCTCACCCGATCGCTCGACCTCCCTACCAATGCCCACCTCTGGGACACACGCAGCGTCCCCACGCTCATCTACACCCAAGGCAACCCAAACCCTCAGATTCAGTCTGCGATCGCGGCCCAAGGCGTCCAAATCATCTCCCTAGAAACGCTCACCCCAGATGCCGTGATGGCGGATCTCTACACCCAAGGCCATTCCCAAATTCTCTGGGAATGCGGCGGAACCCTCGCCGCCGCCGCCATCGCAGACCAATCGATTCAAAAAATTTATGCGTTCATCGCCCCAAAAATCATTGGCGGAACCCATGCACCCTCTCCCATTGGCGACTTAGGACTGCTCCATATGACAAATGCGATCGAATTGGAAAGAGTCCGTTTACAATCAATCACAGATGAAACTACAGACAAGCCAACCACGGACATCCTGATCGAAGGCTACCTAAAACGATCGGCCCCAACATCAAGCCCCTAATTCCAGTCCCGCACCCCTCTCAATTCTTAATTCACCCTTCTCAATTCATCATGAGTGCCTTCGCATATTGGAGCTTAATGACCGGAAGTTTGGGCCTGCAAGCGATCGCAGCCGGAGCAGGATTGCGCCTTCAACAGAGACGGGAACAAGCGCTTTTGCAAGAAGAGGAAGAACAATTGACCCCCTACGACTCAAAAGAAACCATCGACCCCATGGACAGCAAAGCCTCGGCTAAGAGCAAATCAAACGATCCACGCTTGGTCGGATGGGAATTCAAAATTGTTCGAGCTTCCAGCGATGTGTTTCGAGACTCATCGGTTCTCAAACGCTTGTGCGAAGAAGAAGCTGGCGCCGGATGGATCATGCTTGAAAAACTCGACGATCGCCGCATCCGGTTTAAGCGACCCATTGCCATGCGAGAGGTCATTCGTGCAGAACTCTTGCCCATCGATCCCTACCGCACCACTTACAGCAACGCCCGGTCATGGAAGTCCTGGGCGATCGTAGGCGGTGGGCTTCTGCTCTTAATCCTTCCCGCCTACTTGGGGTTCATCTTAATTAGCGACGTCATCCGCCCTACCCCACCTACTCTCAATGTGCCAGACACCAAACCCTAGACGCCTCTCTATGCGATCGCAGGCATCCGTTGGGTCGCCAAATCCCGAATCAGGGGAAGCTTTGTGTGGATATAGGCATCCATGGCCTTCGACTCTGTAGGATCTAAAATTTGGTAGGATCGAAACTTACGCAACAACCATTCAGCAAGACTAGGGTCGTCTAGACGGACTAGCGTACTTGCTTGGCTCGATTCAACAAGGGTCCAGAGCTGACGGAGCCGAATCGGATTGATGTGAGAATTCATGACAGTAGCTCCAGTGAAGGGTTGAGAAGTTGCTTCAGATTTGGCTTAAGGCAGTTGCGTCGAGAACCTTAAGAAAATATGTTGCTTCCTGATATGTATCTTACCCCATGATAATGAGGTATAAATCACCCAGACGCCATCCCTTGTATTTAAAGTCATCAAACGGTTACATTACGCAATGTCAAACCAGATTTGCCTCTATGATTGGTCCGTTAATGAGCCAAATGGATTAACATTGCGCAATATTTCGATCGCATCCGTAATGTGATCGCTCACAAACGCGATCGTGACTTATTTGTGAGCGATCACTTATTTGTGAGGGATCTTAGAAGACCTGCGACTGAGTTTAGGCGCTCTCAGGTTTGAAGCTCAATGACACCCCATTCATGCAGTAGCGATCGCCCGTCGGGACGGGACCGTCTTTGAAAACATGACCGAGATGTCCGCCACATTTAGCACAATGAACTTCAGTGCGCTTCATGAAAAGCGATCCATCGACCCGCGTCTCAACCGCGCCATCTATTGGCAGAAAGAAACTGGGCCATCCCGTCCCGCTATCGAACTTTGAGTCAGACTTAAACAACGCCGTACCACACCCAGCGCAGACATAAGTTCCAGAGTCATAGACTTTATCAAGTGGACTTGTTCCAGCCCGTTCAGTGCTCTCATGACGCAAAACCTTAAAGGCTTCTGGCGATAGCATCACTTGCCATTCAGCATCGGTTTTTTGGATTTCAAAATTTTTAGAGGCAGCCATTACAAATCTCCAGAGGTGGATTTAAACGTATTCTCTATTTTGCATGGTCCAGACAAGGCTCGATCGTCCGGATTGCCGATCCACATAACCGATCCATCGGTTATCAAAAATGGTTAAGCCGTGATCACCGGATGGAAATAAAATGCCAATGCCAGGACCGCATAGGCCGCTAGTAGCAGCGTGCCTTCGAGCCAATTAGACTTGCCATCTGAACTGATGGAATTGGTGATCAGCACGGAGACCATCACGGCCACCAGTTCAAACGGATTGAAGTTTAAGTCCATGGGCTGACCCATAAACCAACCCGCAATCACCAGCGCCGGAGCCACAAATAAAGCAATTTGCAAGCTCGATCCCACAGCCACCGACACCGATAAATCCATTTTATTTTTCATTGCGACCGTCACCGCCGTGGCGTGCTCTGCGGCGTTGCCCACGATCGGCAGCAAAATCACACCCGTAAACAAAGACGTCAACCCTAACATCGCCGTGGCTTCCTCCAGACTGCCGACGAGCAACTCCGACTCCACCGCGACCCCAATGGTGCAGGCAAACAGCACCGCAATCCATAGCTTCAGATTGGGTTGATGATCATTGTCTACTCCGACAAGATTAGCCGATGCCATTTCGATCGCCTCTTCTTCTGCCATGCCCGCTTCGTAGAGATAGGCATGAGTCTTCATGGAAAACAGCAGCGTCAGACCATACACAATGATCAGCACCACCGCCACCGACACCGACAAAAGCTGAATGGTCGATTCATCAATGCCGCTAGAGGTGTAGTTCATCGCCGTGGGTAAGAGCAGCGCAATCACCGCAAGGTTCATGGACGACGCATTGACCCGCGCTACGACAGGCTGAAACGACTGCTCCTTATAGCGCAACCCGCCAAGCAACATCGATAAGCCCATCACGAGCAGTAAGTTGCCCATAATGGATCCAGTTAAACTCGCCTTTACAACATCAATTAACCCGGCATTCAAAGCCACCAACGCAATAATCAATTCCGTGGCATTTCCGAAGGTCGCATTCAAGAGCGCGCCTAGGGTCGGACCTGAGACGACGGCAATTTCTTCAGTGGCGGTTCCCATCCAAGCCGCTAGGGGCAAAATGGCTGCTGCCGCCGTCAGGAAGATCACCAAAGATCCCCAGTGAAGGAAATGCGCAGCGAGTGACACAGGAATGAAGGCTAGAAGCCCGAGGAAAACGATGTTTTTGATGGACATTGGTTTGGCTGGATCTTAGATAGGGTGGCAGTAGATTGGGTAGCGGTCGATCGCGCGTGCAATTTTAACAGGCCACGTTCAGCATCTAGGATACCCATGCTCCAAGATTTTGACTGATTTTTGCTCAGAGATTTTCATAGAGATTCTCCCAAAATTTCCCGACTCCCCGCCGATCGATCGTTTCAGAAACCGAGGTACCTATTCCCTGATCTCTTCAAGTTTGACCTCAAAGTTGGCCCAAAATGAGAAAAATAATCCAGATACATTAAAAAAAGCGGCTTCAACGTTTAGCTCTGTAAAGAAACCCGTTACTTTTTACTGATTTTCTCAGGTGTAGATGTTGCAAAAAATAGGGAAACGCGGCAAGCTAAGAAGGTGTTCAGCCTGTGATCCCCAGGAAAATCCTAGGTTTTGACTCGGGTCTCACCTCCACTATAAATTTCACCTTCTGAGGGCATTGTTTCATGGAAACGATTCGGCAAATGACACAGCGCAAATATACAGAACTCGTCAACTGGCGACATGGCGACAACGATCGCGTTCAGTCTCTTTTGAGCAAGGTTCAGAAAAATCATCCCGAGGAAGATGCAGATTGGTGCATTGATAAACTCTGGACAGATGAACGGTCTTGGCGTTTTTACTACTAGATTGCCTCATCTAGGGGAATCATACGTTTAGAATGAGCATTATTTCCGCTGTAAAGTTAGGGACTGTATGACATCATCCGTCTGTTTATTGCAAGCAACATCCTATGACCTGTCGGTTCTCCGATCGAGCATAGAGGCGTTGCTTGCGCCTCTCGGTGGCATATCGGCCTTTGTAAAACCAGGCGATCGCGTTTTGTTGAAGCCAAACTTACTGACGGGAGCGCGTCCGACGAAAGAATGTGTGACTCGGCCTGAGATTGTGTATTGCGTGGCGAAACTCGTTCAAGAAGCGGGTGGATTGCCGTTTCTGGGTGATGGTCCGGCCTTTGGGAGTGCGCGCGGAGTGGCTAAGGCCAACGGGTACTTGCCGCTTGTTGAAGAATTAAAGATTCCGATCGTTGAGTTCAGCGGTCAACGCTACAAGACCGTGGGCGACGAGTTTGATCACTTACTGTTGTCGAAAGAAGTGATGAATGCCGATGTGGTGATTAATTTACCTAAGGTAAAATCTCATGTTCAAATTACGTTAACCATGGGCGTCAAGAATTTGTTTGGGTGCGTGCCGGGGAAGATGAAGGCATGGTGGCACATGGAAGCCGGAAAAGATGCCGATCGATTTGGGCAGATGCTGGTAGAAACCGCCCGCACTATCTCGCCGAATCTAACGATATTGGATGGGATTTTGGGTCATGAAGGGAATGGTCCGAGCGGCGGGGAGCCTCGGGAGTTGGGCCTGTTGGCGGCGTCTGCCGATGTATTTGCGTTGGACCGGGCTATTGTAGCGGTGTTGCAGGTGGATCCCGATCGGATTCCGACGGTACGGATGGCGAGACGGTTGGGCTTGTGTCCTGAACTGGAGGCAATCGAGTTTCCGCTTTCTAGACCGGAAGAATTAGCGATCGAGGATTGGAAGTGGCCGGACAAAATGATGCCCATAGACTTTGGGGCGCCGCGCGTCGTGAAGTCTACGTTTAAGCATCTTTACGTACGATTTATTAAGGAACCCATGGCGGCTTACACTGGGAAATGACCTACCGCTGTTGTCATTATGGCTATCCCATCTGCAATCCAATCCAATTTTCAGGCTCCCACTGCTGAGATTTTGACGGCGATCGAGACCTTGCTCGGGGTCGTGGCGCAGCTTCGTAATCCGATCGGGGGATGCCCGTGGGACTTGGAGCAGACATCCGAAAGTCTGACGCCTTATATTATCGAAGAAGCCTACGAAACTGTGGATGCTATTCAGTCGGGAAACCTGGATGATATTGCCGATGAACTGGGTGATTTGCTGCTTCAAGTCGTCCTGCAAGCGCAAGTCGCCAAAGATAACGGCCAGTTTGATCTCGCCCTCGTCACCCAAAAAATCACTGACAAACTGATTCGTCGGCATCCTCACGTTTTTGCAGATGTCACGGTGAACAATGCTGCTGATGTGAATGCGAATTGGAATGCTATTAAAGCTCAAGAGAAACCGGACGAACAACAGCTCAGCACTCAGCTCAAAAAATATGCGCGATCGTTACCGCCCTTAACCGCAGCGATGAAAATTTCTTGTAAAGCAGCGGCGGTTGGGTTTGAGTGGGAATCCATGGATGGGGTGTGGGAGAAAGTTCATGAGGAGTTGGACGAATTGCGGAGTGCGATAGATCACGAAAGCAGTGAGAATCAGCAGTCCGAGTTAGGCGATGTGCTGTTTAGCTTAGTTCAAGTGGCCCGCTGGCAAGGCTTAGATCCGGCGGAAGGATTGCAGGGGACGAACCAACGATTTGTCCAACGGTTGCAGCAGATGGAAGGATTTGCCGATCGGCCTTTATCGGAGTACACACTTGTCGAGTTAGAGGACTTGTGGGCTGCGGCAAAACGGACCTTGGGTCAAGGGCGTTAGAGACAGATAGAGCGTTTGTATTGAAGAGAGAACTCATCCTTGCACAGGCAAGAAGTAGTGGACCCTTCGACGAGTATTGGACGACGATGTGTGCGTCCCGTCATAATCCAGTGATTCGGGGATATTACCCACAATTGCTCAAGCGCAACTTCAGTCGCCAGCCCTCGCTTAGAATTGCTGGTTTTTTATTCTTCCTCAGCCGCCGACCTCATGTTACATCCTATGAACAGATGCCCGGATCACCCATCGATTCCGGATAATGAGGATATCCCTTTCGCTACAACACTGAGGATATTTTAATTATGAGCACTACAACAATCCCTATTCAACGTACCGCTGTTCATGTGAGCAGACGGGTGGCTGACGTGATGACGCATAATCCTCGAACGGCCACACCAGAAATGTCTCTTGATACCGTAATTCTCACCCTCGCTCAATTCAACCTCAGTGGATTACCCGTCGTCAATGAGCGATCGGAAGTTATTGGAATGGTTTCCGAATCGGATCTCATGTGGCAAGAATCTGGCGTTACCCCGCCGCCTTACATGATGTTCCTCGACAGCGTCATCTATTTAAAAAATCCGCTCACCCACGATCGCGATTTGCACAAAGCCCTTGGTCGGACCGTGGCCGAAGTCATGACGGATCACACCGTTACTATTTCGGACGATAAAACCTTAGCCGAAGCCGCTCGGGTTATGCACGATCGACACATTCACCGACTCCCGGTGGTCAACGCCCATCAACAGCTCATCGGCATCCTCACCCAAGGCGACGTAATTCAGGCCATGGCCAAAGAACTTGCTGTTTCCAATCAGAGCACTTGATGGTCGAGGCTGTATCTTGGCTCTAGACTTTGTGGGAGAATGTCAGCTATTGGACATTAAACCGCCTGCTGAATTCTCCCCCTAATCCTATGAGTACTTCGATCGAATCCGTTCAAGCCTTGCTCTCCTCCAGCGACTTTGGAGAACGATTACGCGGGGTCAACCAACTGCGAACCCTTGATCGTGCTAAGGCGTTTGAGATGATCCAGCCCATTGTTCAAGACGCTAACGTCCGAGTCCGCTATGCGGCCATGTGTCAAATCTCGACCCTCGGCAAAGAAAATCCGACCCGAGCGCTAGAGATGCTTCGGGTTGGGATGCGTGATGCGGAAGCTGATGTCCAAGCCGCTGCCGCCGATGGCATTGGGGCATTGCATTTGACTGAAGCGTACCCCGATCTTAAGCAGCTTTACATTTCTACCTCTGACTGGATTGTTCAGATGAGTATCGTGGCGACCCTCGGCGAACTCGGTGATCCCCGTGCAATGGAGCTGTTGGAGAGTGCCTTAGGTTCCGGGGCCGAGCTTCTCGTGGTCAGTGCCATTGGCGCACTAGGCGAACTAAAGGACACCAGGGCGATTCCACTCCTGACGCCATTTGTCAAAGACCCAGATTCCCAAGTTCGCTATCGGATTGCCCAAGCGATGAGCCATTTTGAAGGGAATCCTGACGCAAAAGCTGTCTTAATGACCTTAGCCGCTGATCCAGAGGCGCAAGTCGCCGAGTATGCCATGGAACTCCTGGGTTAACCTTCATTTCTTGTGCTCTACTCACGTCCTTGAACTCATGCCTCAAACCTTTGCCGAAACGATCGCGCATCACAACACGCCTCGCCTCACCCCCACCGCGATCGAAATCTTTCAGATCAACCTCGGCAAACTTTGCAACATGAGTTGCGATCATTGTCACGTCGATGCCGGACCCACGCGCACCGTCGAAAACATGCGTCTCGCCACCGTACATGCTTGCCTAGACGCCCTCGACCAAACCCAGGCGCATACGGTAGACATCACGGGCGGCGCACCAGAACTGAATCCACACTTTGAGTACTTGATTGACGAATGTATCAAACGTGGCAAACACATTATCGATCGCTGTAATCTAACCGTCCTGCTGCTTCCTAACAAAACCCATCTTCCAAAATGGCTTGCCGATCGAGGCGTTGAGATTATCTGCTCGCTTCCTCATTACCAAAAAAATAACACTGACCTTCAACGCGGCGACGGCACCTTTGAAAAATCTATTCAAGTCCTGCAACAGCTAAATTCCCTAGGCTACGGCCATAATCCCACCTGCAAACTCACCCTCATGAGCAACCCTGTAGGTGCAGCCCTTGCGCCTTCACAACCGAAACTGGAATGTGAATGGAAAGCCGCATTATTTAAAAACTACGGCATCGTCTTCGATCGGCTGATCACCCTAAACAATATGCCCATCTCGCGTTACCTAAACTGGCTTGAACAATCCGGTACTGTAGAAACCTATCTACAAACCCTCATCAATGCCTTCAATCCCGCCACAGTCTCGGGTCTCATGTGCCGAAATACGCTTTCGGTCGGCTGGGATGGTCATCTCTACGACTGCGACTTCAACCAAATGCTAAACCTCCCGCTCCCCCAAACCATCTACACCTTTGACCCCGCCGCCCTCAGCGATCGCACCATCCAAACCGATCGCCATTGTTTCGGCTGTACCGCAGGCAAAGGGAGCGGCTGCGGCGGGGCAATCGCCGCTTGAGCTTTGGTCTGACCCATTCTCGGTTTGATCAATCCCTGTATCTTCCTGCTCGGAACAATCGCGGCATCCTCGGCTTCTTAATCCTTAATCTCTGCATAAATGTACGGGGTTCATCAGAATGTTACGATGTCACAAAGTTCCGTGACCAAGCGCTTTTTACAGCGAACTTTTACTGCACACTTCGTTCGTGAGTTTACCTGGGATGATTGCTCGTTTTCTTTTTGCCTCCTGTTTTGCCACTGGCTTAACCCTGACTGCACTGAACATCACCGCCCCGCGTGCTTTGGCTCAGGGGGTAGAAGCTGATGTTAGCAATCTGCGATCGCTGGCTCAAGACAGCAGCATTCTGAATATCCAAACGGGCCAAAAGCTAGCCAAAGAGGGCACCGACGCCTACACCGCAGGCAATTACGCCGTCGCAGTGCAAAAACTCCAAGAAGCCCGTCAAGTCTTTAACCAACTCTCAAACTTTCATCAAGAACTCGTCGGCAGTTTTGCAGGTCTCGACAGCCGGATTGCCGCAAGTGCGCGCGACCGTGCCCTCAAATCGGCCCAAGCCCGAGATGAAGCCACCTATGATCTCGCCCGTGCTCACCGCGCTCAGAAGCAGGCTGACTTAGCCGTTCCGCTCCTCATTCAAGTACTCAAAAGCCAACAGCCCGGTCGTCCCATGGGCCAAAACGCCTACGCTGAACTGCTCGCGATCGGCTTCGTTGACCTACCATTCCCTAGTCCCAAGGAGATGAGTCCCCAAGGCTCCCGACCACAGAGTGCTCCGGCTGCTGTACTGCTGCCTTCTACACCCGCTTCTACTGAACTTGCTCTGTTAAGCTTGAAGGGAGGCAATGGGTTGATGGCCGAAGCCGCTTCCGCCGTCACTGCCGGAAACTATTCGCTGGCCCAATCCAAGCTAAAAGATGCCCGTAAAATCTTTAATCAAATCTCAAACTTCTACCAAGATCTCTCCACCGTCTTTGCAGGTCTCGACACCCCGATCGCCAATAGCACCCGCGACAAAGCCGTCGAATCCGCCCAAAAACGCGATGAATCTACCTATCAGCTCGCCCTCGTTCACCGCGCCCAAAATCAGCCTGAACTGTCAGTGCCGCTCTTGGTGCAGGTCTTGAAGAGTCAGCAAGCCACACGGGAACTGGGCAAGAAAGCCTACGCGCAGCTCTTTGAGTTGGGGTTTGCTGATGTTGAGTACCCTCGTAAAGCTGGGAAATAACTGGGGACACCGATGTAAAACCGCAGGATACTAGAGGGTAGAACTGAACCAAACGCGCAGACTGATTCCACTCTCGCTTAGACTAGAACAAACCATTCAATTTTAGGGAGACGTGCTGCTGTGCATCCGGATCAAGTCGAAGCATTAATCAAAGCAGAAATCCCGGATTCCCAAGTTCAAGTCGTGAGTAGCGATGGCTCACACTTTGAGGTGACCGTCGTGTCTGCGGCCTTCGAGGGAAAACGTCGCGTCCAGCAGCATCAGATGGTCTACGCTGCTGTGAAAAGCGCCATGGACACGGAAGTCATTCACGCCCTTCAGCTCAATACCCTAACGCCGACCGAAGGGGTTGCTTGAGTTATTTAAGCAGCAGGGCGTAAATTGCAGGTTAAGTGCGACCTAGAGAACCGATCGGCCAAGAACGATCGGCTGAAAATACTGGATGAACCTATCTAATTGAACATTGAAAACGGAGAACTTTTTAAATGAACCCTGAAACCCAAGCTCGGATTCAAGCCCTCGTCTCTGACAACAAAATCATGGTTTTCATGAAAGGCAACAAGCTCATGCCTCAGTGCGGCTTTTCCAACAATGTCGTGCAGATCTTAGGATCGCTTGGCGCACCCTTCGAGACCTGCGATGTGTTGGCCGATCCTGAAGTTCGCGTTGGAATTAAAGAATTTTCTAATTGGCCTACTATTCCACAGATCTACATCAATGGCGAATTTTTAGGGGGATCTGACATTTTGATTGAGCTGTACCAGAAAGGTGAGCTACAGCAAGTCGTCGAAGTCGCCCTAGCATCTTAATCTTAGGATATCTAATTCCGCTAGCTTACCCATAAAAAGCCGCCAATAGTAACATTGGCGGCTTTTTCATAAGGTGAATTTAACGAGCTTGGCCCGACAAGCGATTTACCAAAAGGCTGCGCCACGATGGCGCTCGTACTCTGGCAGCGGTTCTAGTTCAGGCTCTGGCGTTTCAAAGTTAGAGGGATCATGGAGATAGCGAACCATCTCTTCATCTAATCGGTTGATATGATAGGGTTCAAGGGTATCCGTATGACGCAGAGCAGCAATATAGCCATCGACATACAGTCGCAGGTCATCAAACCTGTAGCCACGGTTCCAGAGTTCTACAGTTGCATCACTCAGCCGTTGATAGTAGCGAATCGTAAGTGAGTCTTGCAGCATAGATAGACGATGTTCGATAAACTACCAGGAAACGGTCTTACCCTAATCTTAATCTTTATTCTGCCTGATCTGGCAACCCTTTGTGGGGTGATTACACGATCATTCGGATCTCAGTAAGTTTGAATCGCCGATCGCAATGGAATGTTCAAGACGTAACCAGCTTTACAGCTCTTCATCAAGGGGGTTTGGTAAGGTGTAAGTGTAAATCCCAAGTTGAGGCGTTCTGTGGGAGCTATTTCAGTTCAAATCATTGAAGGAAATCCTCATCTTCGATCGCTTCTCGGCTGGCATCTTCAGCAATCTGGTTATCAGGTGTTTCAGGCCGCCGACTATTTGCAAGCCAAGGAGATGATCTTGATTCGTCAGCCTGCTGTGGTTGTTTTGAGCAATGACTTAGGGAGTGGGGACGGACTGGAGCTGTGTCGGTGGCTACAGCAGCAGTCTCAGGGGCGGGTGATGATGCTTTCCGCTCAGGCAACGGAAGCTGAAATTGTTCGAGGATTACGTGCGGGTGCAGATGACTATCTGGCCAAACCCTTTGGAATGCAAGAGTTTTTGGCGCGGGTAGAAGCATTGATGCGTAGACATCAGAGTTCAGCCCCACCTGCCTTGCTAGACTATGGGAACCTGAAAATTGATCTCGTGCATCGACGAGTCACCTGTGGGGGCGATCGCGTTGAGCTGACTCCGCAAGAATTTAGTCTCCTGTACGTGCTAGCGCAGGCCAACGGTCTTCCCCTAAGTCGCTTGGAGTTACTGCGGCGGGCATGGCCGGATCAAATAGATAACCCTCGTACTGTAGATACTCATGTTCTTTCTCTGCGCAAAAAAGTAGAGATTGATCCTCATCAGCCCCATCGCATTCAAACAGTGCGAAATGTTGGCTATCGTCTGAATCTAGATGACCTTGAAGTCAACTCTTGTGAACTCCGTGTAAGTCTTTGTTAAAGATTAAAAATTTGCCTTTCCAGAATTATTTTACTCGTCTATAGATACAAAGGACAACGAGATGTATCTGATGATTTAAACTTGGATTGTTGAGGTATATGCATTATGCACCATAAAATCTTAACTCAGTATTTGAGTCCATCTATCAAGCGATTGATTGGCGGGGATAACGGAAAGCCACTGACGATCGGCGGTTATCCGATTATTGTCCGAAACTTTTGGGTCTCTCGCCACAACCTAGACCATCTCGAAGTTTCACGTCTCGATCGCATTCAGATGGGCGTGGCTCAAGTCAGTGGAGTCCACGGATTTTACTCTTCGATGTACCACGATTACCCAATCGAGCCAGAATACGATGGAATGCTGGATGAGGTCAGAGTGTTTGTCCACGAAGGAGTGACTCGCCCTTCACTATTGTCCGTTGTAAAGCTGCTCTACTGGTCGATTTGGCTAGCTATTAAAGGCATTAATCCAGTTTTGGTTATCTCACGCCACTTAATAACGATACGACGGTTTCGACGGAAGCTTCATCGTTCTCAAGAAAGAGATTCGATGCTAGGAGTGGGTCCGGCGCTGCATTTAGAGTCTTCACCGAAGACCGTGATCCGAGCCAATGCGATCGCGGGATTTACAGAAGTGCAGATCCTAGCGTTGCGTTACCAGGGTTCGTCGTCGCGGGTGTCTTGACGGGCGCTGCGTGAGGCTAGCGTTAGACGGTTTGGCTTAGAGCTGTTTGGCATTAGCGCACTGACCCAATCTAAGTCATGGCTAGCGATCGCAAGGGTTGTCTGCTGAAGGGATTGTAAAGCGTTCATGAGGCAATGGCGTTGCGGCACATCTAGTGCAGTCGTGGGTTCATCCAGTAGCAAGACAATTGGGGCGATTACCAGTGCCCTTGCAAGTTGGACCCACTGCTGGGAGCCTTGGGACATCTGAAGTTCAGTTTGGGTCAGCCAAGACGTGGGAATTTCTAGGCGATCGATGATTTCGCTTACGCGGGTTTGAATCTGGGATTCAGGAATAAGCCGCAGTTTCAGCGGATAGGCAATGGCCTCAGCGACCGTCATGCCGAGGAGTTTGGGCGTCTGGGCGACGTAGACCATATTCTGCCGCAGATCGCTTGTGTAGGGCTGACCTTGCCATGCGATCGTGCCTGAAGTGGGGCTGATCAAGCCACTGAGCAATCGAAGAAATGACGTTTTGCCACTGCCAGACGAGCCGTCGATCGTAGCATGACATCCTGCGTCTAATCGCCAACTGAGATTTTCAAACAGGAGCGTTCCCGGATTAAGGATTTTCCCTGCACGGGATTTCCGTAATCCGAGGGTGAGTGACAGACGATCGACCCCAATCAAGGGCGGACTAGATTCCAGAACCATCTAAAAACTCATTAATCGCTTTGTCCGCCAGGTTACAAGTGGGTGGCACAGTGCCGACGATCAAGCCGTTGGCCGCCAAACTATTAACCACTAAACTGTTAGCTGCTTCAATTTTTTGCACCGCATCTAGCGCATAACAGACCTCAATGGACGTCCGCGCAGTGGTGTGTGAAACCTTTTGCTCTAGCGTCTCAATCCGATCGAGCAAGGCCCGAATGACCTGGGCCTCAGAGTCGGGGAGACGATTGTGGTCGAGGGGTTCGACACGTTCACCAGCGCGGTAGACAATGCGACCGGGCACGCCGACGACGGTGCAGTCTGATGGGACATCGCGCAAGACCACTGATCCTGCTCCGACTCGGACATTGTCGCCAATATGAATGTTTCCCAAAATCTTAGCCCCGGTCCCGACCACGACATTTTCGCCGATCGTGGGGTGACGTTTTCCGCCTTGTTTGCCTGTGCCACCGAGGGTAACGCCTTGATAAATCAGCGTGTAGTTACCGACGATCGCGGTCTCCCCAATCACCACGCCCATGCCATGATCAATGAAAACCCCGCGTCCTATTGTGGCTCCAGGATGTATTTCAATGCCTGTGAAGAACCGTGCTAGGTGGGAAATGAACCGGGGCACAAAAGGCAAACCGAAGGTGTTGAGCCAATGGGCCACTCGGTACATCAGAAGTGCTTGAAAGCCGGGATAGCAGAAAATGACCTCTAGCCAATTCCGAGCCGCCGGGTCACGCTCAAAAATAATTTTAAAATCTTCCACAAGCGTATTTAGCAAGGTAAGTTACCCCGTAATAAAATTACTTAATAATTTTAGGCACAGTTCCTATCTTAGCGTGATCAGCACGTGGTCTCTTGCGATCGCCGTTCAGAATTTCTAGACTGAAGAGAATTTGCGCGCGGTGTTTGCTGAGTAGGGTGCAATTAAGCGGGTGTCGGTGCTTATTGATGGGGATGCTAGATGATTAGCGGGGCAGGGCAGCGGTAAACTAGAGACGTTCTGATAGGATTTGAAAATGAGGTCTGACGCTGAATCTAAGTCTGAAGCCTTAATCTTTAGCCCAAACCAAGTCGTCTGTATTGAACGGGGCCAGTTGAGGCTGTTTGCAGAAGTGGTGCAGATGGTGCCGGAACGATCGCGCTGTTGGGCAAGACCTATGGCGATCGCGCAGGTTATGCCAGACTCACTGTCACTCGGGTTGCTTCATGATCTGCGGGAAAGTGCCCATTTATTACTCCCGGCTGTTATGTTTCGAGCAGCATTGGATGTGGAAGTGATGCCGCTGATGACTGCGCTGTATCATCCGGAGAAGAGTGAGCTTGGGGAAGACGCGCTGTTAGAACTAAGGGCAGAATCAACAACCCGTCAGGCACTGCATCAGTTTGTTCAGGGTCTAAATTTTCAAGTCTAAATTTTCACATCTAAATATCGAGCGGTGGCCCAGCCTTGGGTGCCATTCATAGTCAATGGGGACCCAGATTTCGGTATTGCTGGAAATGCGATCGGTGCTGGTGACGGTGACGCGATCGCTGCAAGGGACGGTGGCGACCACACCCGTTAGTCCGGCTGACTGGCGAATATTCACCCTTTTAATGGAGCTAGGACAGAGCACGAGAACGCCGGATTGGACACAGGATTGAGCAACAGAGTTTACGGGAGTCGTGGTCGTGGCGGTGATGAACGTGGTAGCGGGGACAGACTGGCTGGGCTGGGGAGACGGCGGCTGGGAGAGAGAAATTTTGGAGGCGGAGACTTTGTTCCAGTTGGGTGCGCCGAGGAGAGACCAGCTAATTACAGCATAGAAGCCCACAATAATTCATTTCTCAGGGAATTCTGACGCTTTACCGGGAGTGGCATGGGGAATCAGGGTTAATAAAATTGCAGGCAAGGTTAAAAAATTTAGAAGAGGCGGCATAGTGGATGATAGAGATACTTGTCAGTGATTAGATTAGCAATTTTTCTTTTTTCAGTATACCCAAGTGAGTCCGGCATGGATCTAACCGTCGAACAACCCGCCCCTGAATGGTTTGGAATAGTTTGGATTGTGATGCTGTGCCCGATCGTGGGGGCCATGCCGCCCCTGTTGCGCAATAAGAGTGCGTGGGCAATCGTTCAGGGGTTAGTGTGCGTGGGAATGTCCCGGTTTATCTTCTTCTCCATGGACTTGCCCTTTGAAGGAACCCTGTGGGACATGGCTGCATTGATCGGCTTGGTAGTCGGCGGGGCAATCAAGGGTCGAAGTCTCCATCCGTGGAGTATTGCGACGGGTTATTTGCTGCACAATCCGGCGTCTGCGGGACTAGCTATTCTGTTGGGGGGAATTTCGCTTACGTTCTTTAGGCGAGAGCGGCAAGGGGCGCTGGTGATGCTGATGGTGTTTCCGTTGGTGACGCTGCTGCGATATCAATACAATCAGCCCCTGATTGTATTGACGGGATTGTTGTCCGTAGTGCTTTATTTTGTGATGGCTAGCCAGAATGCTCGTCAGTCGTCCAAGAAAGCGACCCAAACCAACGCCTTCAGTGGCGTGGCGCGGATCAGTGGCGGGGCACCCTCTATCTCGGACGCCAATTCCCAAGCCGAACTGAAGTTTTTTCGAGAAGATGCGGGCGTTGCTAAGTTAGGCGATCGGCTCTCTCCAATGAGGGCAGGGCAACCAGCGGCATTTTTATCGGAGTTGCAGCGAGATGGCTATGGGATTCCCGAAACCTGGGTGATTATGCCGGGAGATGATCTCGAACCTGTGATTTCATTGCTCCAGCCCACCCGCCAAAACCCGGCGATCGTTCGCTATTCCACGCTAAAATCATTGCCGCTAGAACCTAAGCCCGAGTCTACGGACGCACCATCCGATCGCCCCGATCGTTGGGAAGCCTTCAACCCCAACGACTTTCGCGGGACCATTGTCCATGCCTTCGATCGGGCGCGGGATCCGGTAGTACTGATGGCTCAGGCGAAAATTTGGGGCGTGTTTTCGGGATCGGTGCAACAGGTGATGCCGGGATATTTTTTGGTGAAGGTAGGGGATTTTCGGTTTGAGGTGCGATCGAATGGGGAGGTCTCGGGGGAGGGCGAGGTGCCGTTGCGCTTGGTGACGGAGGTGGCGAGTTTGTTGCAGCAAATCCAAAAGGAGTACGCATCGCAGATTCAGCATCAGTTTGGCGGGTCCATTGTGCTGGACTGGATGCATGATGGCGAGACGTTGTGGATTGATACGGTGCGGTGATGGGTGCGGTTACGTGCATGTAATCCGATCAGTTGGGTTTTCACGATCGGGCGCACTATTCGCTATGCTGAAGAAGGTATTAAGCTGTGTGAACTTATCCCTTGATCCCGCTCCCTGATAGTTTATGAAGTGTGTCATCAATCGCCGAGCGAAATTCTCGGCAAGTCATCGTTATTGGTTGCCGGAGTTGAGCGAAGCTGAAAATGCGGCGCAGTTCGGCCCTTGTATGCGCTTTCCGGGTCATGGTCACAATTACATTTTGTATGTGTCGATGATTGGGGAAGTGGATGCAAATGGTATGGTGCTGAACTTGTCGGATGTGAAGCATGTGATACGGAACGAAGTGACGGAACCGTTAGATTTTTCCTATCTCAATGAGGCATGGGAAGACTTTCAGCAGACGTTACCTACAACGGAAAATTTGGCACGGGTGATTTGGAATCGCCTTTCGCCCCATTTGCCGCTAGTTGATATCAAGCTAATTGAAAATGAAAACCTCTGGGCTGAATACCAAGGAAATGCTATGGAAGCTTATTTGACGGTTAATACGCATTTTAGTGCGGCGCATCGCTTGGCCCATGTGGATCTCAGCTTTGAAGAAAATTCCGAGATTTTTGGTAAATGTGCGCGAATCAATGGTCATGGTCACAACTACCATGTTGATATCACCGTCAAAGGTGATATTCATCCGCGTACGGGGATGATTGTGGATCTGGTTGCGTTGCAGGAGACGATCGATCGTCTGATCATCCAACCGATGGATCATTCGTTTCTGAACAAAGATGTTCCGTACTTTGAGCGGGTCGTTCCAACGGCAGAAAATATTGCAGCCTACATGGTCAAAACGTTACAGGGTCCTATTGCCGACCTCGGTGCGCAACTCTACAAAGTGAAGCTTTACGAAAGCCCAAACAATGCGTGCGAAGTCTATGCAAGTTTCTTGCAGGACGCATCGATTGAGTCCATAAAGGCACCTGAATTAGCAGCGGTTTAAGCCTTTATTATTTAGATAGTTTTAGGGCGATCGAATAATCCTGTTCGATCGCCCTATTTTTACTATGATACGATATCTCATGAAGTACGTTCAAATTTTGAGTAATAAACGTTTAATGCAATGGCTAAGGATTTATTTCACGACTGTGTGAAAGAGGCTCTCATCAAGGATGGCTGGAACATTACAGATGATCCTTACGAACTCCGGGTGGGGGGTGTTGAAATGTACATTGATTTGGCAGCAGAGCCGATTATCGCAGCTCAAAAAGAAGATCTAAAAATTGCAGTAGAAGTAAAGTGTTTTAATGGAGCCTCTAATATCTCTGAATTTCATACAGCACATGGTCAGTTTTTGGATTATCGTTACGCACTAGAGGAAGAAGAACCCGATCGAGTATTGTATTTAGCCGTGCCAGAAAAAGTCTATCAATCCTTTTTCTCGTTACAATTCATCAAACGGGTGATTCAAAGAAGCCAAATCAGTTTGGTGATTTACGAACCGGATGAGGTGAGAATTGTCCAATGGATCAAGTAGAACGCTATCGCAGTTACATTCAGCAGCTCTTGTCTGATCGGGCTAGTCGATCGATGAAGAGCATTTTGAGGCATTCTCTCAAGGTAGAACCCCAAACTATTTTCGATCGTGACCACGATCATTATCAGCTTGTATATGTTGGCTGGAAACGGAATGGATTTCGAGACTATGGTTGTTTGTTACATTTAGACATTAAAGACGGAAAGATCTGGGTTCAGTACGATGGAACAGAAGGCGGGATTGCTCATGAATTGGTAGAGTTGGGCGTTCCTTCATCGGATATTGTTTTGGGCTATCAATCCCCGGAGATGAGACTCCATTCTAATTTTGCGATCGCTTAGCCATTGTTTAATAGAGGATAGATTATGGTCTTTGGATGATCACTTCAGAGATGCGCGATCGATCGCGTTTGCTAATGCCGACGAGACGGATGTAGGCGCTTGGATTTTCGGCTAGACAGGCTTCAAGGGCAGCTATTGCTTCATTAGGGCTATTGCCTTCAAAGGTGCCGTAGCACGTCCAAGCGCCTGTTTTAAATCGACGTAAATCGACCGTTTCAATGCCGATGCGATCGCCTAAGCGCAAGATGCTATTAATCTCATGAACGGCTTCAGGAGTGATGCGAGAGTGGGCTGGGATGGGAGTGGAAATAGCCGTTGAAACGGGTGTTTGGATTAGGGTTTGAACGGGCGCGATCGCGGGCCTGATGCCATGGTTATAGTCTTCGACCAGACGAAGTTCGTGGATGCGGCGTTGTTCTTGGACGATTTCATGGCCGACGGAGATCAACTGTGCGAGTCCGAAGTTAGGACTCTGGAATTCGGGCGGCTTCTTAGTCGAGTTGATCACCCGTGCGGAAATTGCCTCAAAGCCGATCGATTGAATGAATTGAGCCACCTGTTCATCATACAACCGCGATCGCAGCGCACCATAAAAATCGATTGACTGTGTAGGAAAAGTATCAATCAGTTTTACAACGTCAGATGTATTCACCGAATCTGCCGCAAAGATACCCGACACAATCCCAATGCGATCGTCTCTTGTCGGCTCCCAGTAGTACTTTTCCATCCGTCCATCGCGCACCAGTGGACCGTACAGCGTCGAAAAATCGTTGCCAGTGACGATGATGGGAATTCGCTGAGTCGGTGAACTGTCGTAGCTGCCGGGAAGCTGCACGTTCGTGGGCGTGTCGGCGATGTTCATTAGGGTGCCGTTGACAAGCTGCGTGTTGACGGTGTACTGCGTCATTTGGTCCACGCGACCAATCCCGGCGTCGATATCCTGAAT
>JAYVVL010000377.1:0-54454 GCA_043787035.1 Synechococcales cyanobacterium | reverse complement strand
GGGCCTCCGCCACCAAAGACGTCACGCCCGTAATCATCCCCAGCCCACTCACCAACAGCGTCATAAACAACGCCGCCGCCAGTCCGCCCGCAGCTAAGGTTTCTTGGCTCATCCATCCCATCATCACCGTATCCACAAATCCGGTTGCGGCTTGGGCGAGCTGGGATGCGGCAAGCGGAACCGTTAGCGCAATCGAATCGTGGAGTTCGCGTCGGAAGGGAGAGGGGCTGGATGAGTGAGACATTAAGATCTGCTGCGAGGATAAAAGATAGCTGTAAAAAACGGTGCGATCGAAGACTCTCCTCGATCGCACCGTCTCTATTTGTTCGTTGGACCTAAGTTCAAACTTGCGGTTAGGCAGAGGCTATGTGAACGGCTAGAGAACGGGCAATGCCGATCCACTCGCCTGCGCGATCGAGGTAGCCCACTTCCACGACATAATCACGAGCGGGAACCGGAACCTCAATGCGAAGTTCTTGGGTAAGTTCGCTGCAATCGTACTGATAGAAATTTTCGAGGGCATCACGATCGGGATTAATTCCGGTCACGTCATACAGACGCAGCGCCAGGTCGATTCCGCCTTGACCTCGCGCATCAATTTTTTGAGCCTCGGTAAGCTGCCAACGGACGACGGCCTCGCGTGCGGTTTGAGGAATCAAGACAATGCCTGCGCGATCGCCCACTAAGCGAGTTCGAGCACTGGCGGCTGTTCCACCTAAGGCTGCTGCACCTAGGGCAGCTGCGCTCTCTCGGAGCGTACTGGGGTTCGCCTTTGAGTTAGCAGGGGTTTCGACGGAATTGCCAAAGTCCCACTCTTGTCCCGCAACAGAAAAGTCTGTGGAATCGTTGGACGTTAGATTGATCGTCGGGGCCTTGGGCTGGGCTTTGAGGTCTGTGGCTTTTGAGTCTGCTGTTCTGGAGTCTACGGCAGTGTCCTCTTTGTCTTTCAGAAATCCCCAAGCCGCCGTTCCCGCACCTGCCGCTGCAACGCCCAAACCTGCTGCTGCTGCTCCGCCGGCTCCAGCAAGGTCTCCCACGGGCTGAGTCGTGTTGTTGGCTGCATTGCCGATCGCCGTTCTAGCTTGATCAAAGTTATTGAAGTCAGTTTCGTCCTTAATGTAAGGTGCGCCATCGTTGTCATTCCAGTGGTCAGCGTCATCGCGTCGTGATGTACCTGCCGCTAGACCGCCGATCGCAGCCCCTCCAGCGATTGCACCTGTGCCTGCATTCGTCGTATTTCCAACGATTTCAGTGGTGTTGGGCGCCGCATCACCTAGCGCCGTTCCCGTACCCGATAAAGGATTGGTAGATCCTTCGCCTTCTTCAAACCGTAAATCATTCCGATCGCCCTTGCGCGGCATTAAAAGCAACAAGAGTCCCATCCCTAGCAGTCCCAAGGGCAGAAGCCAACGCAACCAGCTTGGAAACGGTAAACCAAAAAGATTTCCATCTTGTTCAGCGGCGATCGCATTGTTGGAAATCGCGATTTTTTCACCCATTTTACCTTCGATATCGGAAGGACTGCCAGCGGGCTGAACCGGGGTTTCCATTCCAGTCACCTTCTCACTGCCTGCTTTCAGGGCTGCGGCTTTGGCTCCGGGATTTCCAGCGGCGATCGTTTCGCCTTTCACGGCAGGAACAATTCCAGCGGCCTCAACAGCGGCTTGACCCTCATTCGATTGCACAAACCCCAGAAGCGCCTTTACTTCACTACGCATCCCCCCGGCGGATTTGGCGTTGTAGACGTAGTAGAGCGGCTGAGAGAAGGGATAACGAGCATCAGTCGGGAGGACACCGTTCATGGATAGCGTCCGCAGCCCTGCTTGAGTGTTAGCTTGGTTCGCCGGGACAAAGCTGACGCCAGACGCTTTTAACGTTTCGGTCAGGGCTTTCATGCTGGTATCTTGCAGCCTGACGGCGTTTTTACCTGAGTCGAAGGTTCCGGCGTTGAACTGCGGATAGCCTGCCAACGCTTGACGAGTATCACTGTTAACCCGATCGACAAAAGTAATAGCCTCTTTCCGTCCGCCGAGTTCTGACCAACTGCTGATTTCCCCTCGGAACATTTTGGCAAACTTCGGAATCGTCAAATCCTTGTCAAAGGCATTGTTTGGGCTGACCACCACCGCAATCTTATCGCGACCGACCAGTACCTCCATCAGACCTTTCGCCTTTTCCGCTGGGGTCAAGGGGCGTCCTACTGCTGCCACTTCTGCGGTGTTGTTCGCTACATCGTCGATCGCCTTTTGAGCGGTCATGGTGTTGACACTCACCGACGATCCAGAGTATTTTCTTTCAAACTGCTGCTTCAGGGAGTTGTTCAAGCCCATCATGCTATTGCTGCTGTGGATGCGAATTTTGGCATTTTTCGCCAACGCCTCATCGGGCGACTGAACCTGCGCATTGGCCAGCATACTGAAAGACGTAGTCAGCGGGGTAGATGCGGCGACTAGCGCACAGACCCATCCAAATTGCTGGGGAGAGAATTTTTTGTGTTGCATCATTTTTATGCCATACCCCTAAACAAAATAGGAAACGTGTTGTTATCCCCCACCTGAGCCACGCCGACAGATAGCGGAAGGTCTCAGTTGAAAGCAATCGATGAAATCAATCCCGTATATTTTGTCAAAAGAATCCGAGATTGCACGCAAACTTTGACGAAATGCATTTTCATTATAGATTACGCTAAGGGACGAACATCCTAACGATGCAGTTTGATGCCGTGTTTGCCATGCCACTCGCCTTCTCCTTACCTGCCCAATCCAGCCAATTGCAGCAATCTCAAGATCATTCCAGCGACATCGTGAAAGCCTATTTCGACCGCATTGCACCCGATCTCGATCGCTGGAACCATCGAAACCGTAGCTATTACCGCGATCTTGAGGTCTTTTATCAATTTTTCGTTCCGCCGGGAGCAAAGGTACTGGAGATTGGCTGTGGAACGGGGGATCTTCTCGCGCGGCTGAAGCCGGGAGAGGGCGTCGGGATTGATTTTTCAGCGAACGTTGTAGCGATCGCCGCTGCTAAATATCCGCATCTTGCGTTTTATTGTCTAGATGCAGAAACTCTGACGCCAGAGAATTTGAGGTCTACAGGTTCAGGATGGGACAGGACTCAATGCGAGACCTTTGACTTTATTATTATTTCAGGGACGCTTGGGCATCTAGGAAATATTCAAACTGTGTTGAAGCAGGTTCAAGCCTTCTGTACGCCACAAACTCGGCTGATTTTGACCTTCCATAATTTCCTCTGGCAGCCGCTCCTAGACCTCGCCGAACGCATTGGTCAGCGCCGTCCCCAGCCGCCCCAAAGTTGGCTTTCCATGGATGACGTCCAAAATCTTCTGACCATCACTGGGTTCCAAACGGTCAAATCAGGTCGTCGATTTCTTTGCCCGAAGGCGGTGCCGTTACTGAGTTCGGTGATGAACCGAGTGCTAGTCCAGCTTCCAGGTTTTAACCATCTAGGCTTAACCAACACCATTGTGGCCCGATCGCAAGTCGCGTGCAAACCCTTATCTCATCAGGAATCTAGCGACCTGACCTGTTCCGTCGTGATCCCGGCTCGGAATGAAGCTGGAAATATCCAACATGCGATCGATCGTTTGCCGCATCTAGGCCGCCATACAGAGGTGATTTTTGTCGAGGGCCATTCCACAGATAAGACTTGGGAAGCCATTCAGCACGTCGTCAGTCAAGGCCATCCGCACTTTACGCTAAAGGCATTTCAACAGACCGGAAAGGGAAAGGCGGATGCGGTGCGATTAGGATTTGATCACTCAGAAGGCGATGTGTTGATGATTTTGGATGCAGATTTGACGGTGCAACCAGAGGATTTGCCCCATTTCTTTGAGGTGATTGCGTCGGGGCGAGGGGAGTTTGTGAACGGATCGAGATTGGTCTATCCCCGATCGGGGGAAGCGATGCCGTGGCTCAACAATCTCGCCAATAAATTCTTCAGCTTGGCATTTTCGTTTCTCCTCGGTCAGACCCTAAAAGATACCCTCTGCGGCACAAAAGTAATTCGTCGATCGGACTATTTGAACCTAGTGGCGGGACGGACTTATTTTGGCGATTTCGATCCGTTTGGAGACTTTGACTTACTGTTTGGGGCGACTAAGCTAGGGCTGCATTTGGTCGATGTTCCAGTGCGCTACCAACCGCGTGTGTATGGCGTGTCTAATATTGCCCATGTGCGGGAAGGACTAATTTTGTTAAAGATGTGTCTCTATGCATCCAGAAAGATTAAATTCTTCTAGCTTTTGGATGATTACTATTTATTGGGTTCGATCGCATGGGCCGACCATCGCAGTTGTTTCACTTCGTCTAAGGTCAGGTCAGTTATTCGTGCGGTCGTGGCATCATCCAAGGTTGTGAGCAATCGCTGAGCGATCGCAATCTTCGTTTGGTTTGTACCTTGTTTTAGCCCTTCAGCTAATCCTTCAGCTAATCCTTCAGTTCGTCCTTCAGTTCGTCCCTGTTTAACGCCTTTGACGATCGCGTTACGTTGATCATGAATAAACATTTCTCGGCTTTCCAGGTCTTCGAGTTCTTCTCGGCTGAGATTGGCTTGATTCGCTACGGTAAAAGCTTGCTGAATTGCGGGAACATTTCCCATGGACACAGGAACTGATTCGAGTTGGCGAGCATTCTGAAGAAAATAAATCCACTGTTCAGTCAACCCGTCCACTTGGTTCAAAGCTTGATGAAACTTAGGCAGTTCAACAAAGACAAGTTCGAGTCCATCGATCTCGTAGTCGGTTAAGTCCTGTTTTTCCTTGAGTACAAACCTTGAAATCACCGCATCCAAATCCTGAAACATTTCAAAATCAGTAATCGTCAGCGCAATCACAGGACTGAGCAAGGTGTAATCCTGTCCAATGTTAAGTTGCGTCGAAAAAGCTTTTGCAGCATTATACAAAACTCGTTGTTCAAAGCCTTCAACATTCAAAACTTGCATTTCAATAATGACGGTCTGGCCATCGGAAAGAGTCGCTTTGACATCCAGAAAAGTATCTTTCATGCCTCGAATACGAGGAGCTTGGTAGGGATTAAGAATATTAACCGATTGAATAACATTCTCACCGTCATACAAAATCCCATTGAGAAAGCTGATTAAGATTTCCTGACTCTGTTCAGAGCCAAAGATTTTCTTGAAGGCAAAGTCGGTTTTAGGATTAATAAAGATCATGGCTTGTTGGAGCTTTGATTGATAGGTCAGCCCTGCTACTATTTTAGCATGAGATTATGGTGCGCATTCCCTTGAACAGGCTCTCAACACGACAGATAAGCAGGCTAGATGTAGCACTCACGATCGGGTCTTTTTTGTTACGGCGTTTGACATGGCAGGACTAGATCCCGATCGCCCGAATTCTCAAAAGAACGATCGCAGAAAATCACTAGGCTCTAAACAAAACTGGGCGATCGCACTAGAAAAGAAAACCATCCGATATTTCTTTAAACTGAGACCCAACGGGTCAGTAAGATCAAATTCTAATTGACACTCGAATTTAGCACCCGCATTGACGGTAATCTTAAGAAATAGCTGAACGTGGAGCATTGCACTGTGGCATCTTTCAAAACGGCCCAAACCGAAAAACGTCCCTCCCTCGGAAACCCGCGCATCCAGCGTCAATCCAAACGATCGATCGCCCTAGCCCTGAGCTGCTTGAGTGCGATCGTTCTGTTGACAGTGCATGGATTTTTTGAAGTGCCGACATCTATTGCCCAAGCGCCGCCACCCGTGAAAACGGTTCCGATCGTGCCCTCTCCCACAGCCATTCCCACGCCAGCGCCCACCATCACCGAAGGCGTATCGATCGACCCCATTCCGGGATCCCGCACCGACCCCCCTAAGCCGCCTACGGCAACACCCAGAACCGTTCCCAGTATCGTTCCAACACCGATCGCTCTTCCATCACTTATCCTTCCCGTGGAGGTCGAACCGTTGCCGATCGCAGGAGCGCATAAAGATGCTGCGGGACGCTTTGAAATTGGGCTAGTCAAGGGGTATCAAGTTTCGCCGTTGGGAGATTCAATTTTGGTAGAGGCCCCGGATGGACGTCTTGCCTATACTGTGATCGCTCAGTCGGCGGCTCAGTTAGGATTCTTAAATGGAGTAGCATTGACCCCGGAAAATTTAGCGCAGGTAGTGCGAAACATTCTAGGCCGAGGCGAAGGGTTTCAGGCTGAAATTCAACAGTCTATTAAGGATGGCATTCAGATGAATTGGTCGGGAACGCTGACGATCGGCGGTAAGCTTCAGCCCGTTAAAGGCGTTGTCATTGCGAAGCCCGCTCCAACCACTAATAGCATTGTGATATTGACGATCGCTGCCACTGATTCAGGTACGTTGGACTTACCTCGGGCGATCGGGGCATTGGGCATGAGTTTACAAACGATTTGAAGAACAGAGCCTGCTCTAATTTGAAGAGCTTGAAAATTTTAAAAAGGAGGCCAGCCTGTGAATGCCTCTTTTTTAATTATTGATGTCCAGCAATACTTTTAGGGTGCCCTTAACCGAGGCCCGATCGAAAGCAGCAAGGCCATCTGCTAGAGGGAACCGGGCCTGAATCATCGGTAACACCTGGACTTTTTGCTGAGCGAGCAAGGCAAGCGCAGGAGCAAACGGTCCGCAACGGGACCCAATCAGTTGTAGTTCATCGACGACAATTCTAGACGCATCTAGGCTGAGTTTTCCAGCATAGGTGCTCTTCATCACCAAAGTTCCACGAGGCTTGAGCGCATCCAAGGCGATCGCAAAGCCTTCTATATTTCCGGTACATTCTATTGCAATGTCGTAACTTCGAGACTGGATCGCATCGGCAAACCCCACCGCAATCCCGCAGTGTTCAAGAAGCTTAAGTTTACTGGAGTGACGTCCGATGGCCAGCAGATCGCATCCCGTCGTAGCGATCGCTTGGGCCACCAGTTGTCCCAGTTTTCCATCGCCAATCACTATGACGCGATGATTAGGAGTAATACTAATTTGTTCTAAAATCTCCAACGCTGCGGCTAACGGTTCTGTGAACGTCGCAGTATCGGTAGATACCTCATCAGGCACAACATGAAGATTATCAATAGGTAAGCTTAAATATTCCGCAAACGCTCCATTATGATTAACGATGCCGAGAACGGTTCGATCGGTGCAATGAGTCTTGACGCCGCGTTTACAGAAGTCACACTGGCCGCAACTCGCATTAATTTCACCGACTATGCGCTTGTTTAGCCATTCGATCGGGCCCTCCGTGACCACTCCCACAAACTCGTGCCCCAAAATACCAGAGTAAGGATAGTAGCCCCGCGTCAGTTCCAAGTCAGTATTGCAAACACCTGCTCGGAGGACTTTGACGATCGCTTTACCGGGTGTTAAGTCTGGAATCGGGAGATCAGATTTGAGCGAAAGTGTGCGATCGGCCAGCCAAAGTCCATTCATACCAAAACCTACATCGTTCCTCTAAACAATCCCTGTGGTTTGAATAATAGCACTAGCATCATGATGACAAGGGCGATGCCAATTTTATAGTCGGCGCTCATGATTCGGACGATCGGGTAGAGCACTGGAATTTGCAATAACGTGATGTAAAGCGGCCCTAGGATTTGGCTCATGCCTGCGCCGATTTCCTGAGCACTGGCGATGATTAATGCGCCCACGATCGCACCGTAGGGATTACCAATTCCACCCAAAATCACCGATGCAAATAGCGGCAAAATCATGAACCAGCCCATTTCGGGATTCACTTTTTCGATTAAGCCCAACATGCTCCCCGCAATTCCCGTTAAGCCTGCGGACAAAATCCAGGTGTAGAGAATCACGCGATCGACGTTGATGCCTGTGACCCGCGCGAGATCGATATCGTCGGCGACTGCCCGCATGGCTTTCCCCGTTTTGGTGTGTTGCAGGATCAGGTGGAGGAGAGCGATCGCAGCGACGGCCATGGCCATGACGACAAGGCTGTTATACGGAACGCGGATATTGCCTAAAGTAAGGGTTTCGGCGACGGGAATGTCAAAATTTTGGGGACTTGCACCCCAGATCATGATGATGGTGTTGCGCACGACTAAGGCGAGACCGATGGAGATAATAATTAATGTTGTGGGCGTCGTTCGTTTCTTGCGCATGGTGGACCAGAGCACTTTCTCGGTGAAGAGTGCAAAGGCAATGACGCCTAGGGTCGAGATGACGATCGAAATCCAAATGTTTATCCCAAAGCCATTGAAGAGCAGCGTTAGGTACGCCCCTAAGGTCATAAAATCACCATGGGCAAAATTGGAGAGGCGCAGGATGCCATAGGTCAGGGTCAGGGCGATCGCGCTGAGGGCCATGATACTGCCAAGGGATAGACCGTTGACGATCGCTTGAGCCAATTGATCCATGATGTCGAACCCGCAATTGATACCTCGTGATTTTGCCGTAAACCCGGTCCCTTGCCAAGGGTACGGCCCAAAAAATATTCCCGGCGCTCAATGAAACGTCTTATAATGGCTGACTGATCAAGGCTAGATTTGGGAAAAAGGGAGCGAGGAATAATGGCGATTTTGACACTGGAAAATGGGCAAACACTAACGGATGCAGCGGCGATCGCCCATGAACTTGCACCGTTGAATATTGGGCTAAATTACTGGAGCACAGGACCCGAAATCCAATCGCTGCTTGATAAACAAACGCTGTCTGACGATGAGAAAGAGCAGGTGTTGGTCGCGCTCGATCATTACTTTGAACCGCTTAAAACCGATCGGGGCTACACGTCGCGGGACTTAATTGTGTTGCATTCTGAGATGCCCAACTTAGATGGAATGCTTGCTAAATTTAAGCCCGTTCACACCCACGCCGATGACGAAGTTCGTTACATCGTGGATGGTGAGGGAATTTTTGGGTTTGTGCGTCCGGATGGGTCGCAGATGGAATTGACAGTTCAGCCATCGGAATACATTAACGTTCCGGCAGGCACGGAGCATTGGTTTTATCTCACGCCTATCCGTCGCGTAAAAGCCGTGCGCTACTTCTGTGGCACCGATGGTTGGACGCCGGAGTATACGGGCACTACGATCGCCTTTTCTACCCTGCCTACCCTGCAACTGGCCTAATCCTATGACGATTCAAGTTGATTATCGGTTTCCACCTGGGACTAATCCCGAAAAACAGGCCCAAGTGATTGCAATTGGTCAGACGGTGGGCAGTTGGGACGATCGCTTTTCCCATCGCGAAGCATCGTTCAATCGGTTTCTTGCAAGGGTCGTTGGCGTTGTCACTCACGATAATGGAAGCAGTACGGCCACCATTGAGTTTCCTGTTGCCAATACTGAAGGCGATATTGGTAGTCTATTGACGATGATCTTTGGCAAATACTCCATGGCGGGTGCAGCCAAGGTAACGGCGATCCGATTGCCCAAGCATTACGGCCAGCGTTGTCGATTTGGGATTTCTGGGATTCGGGATGCATTAGGAGTTTTCGATCGGCCTTTGGTGATGGCGATTTTCAAACCTGCGCTAGGGTTGACCGCTGACGATCATGCTTTGATTCTCCAAGACGTGGCAGCAGCGGGGTTAGATATTATCAAAGACGATGAGATTATGGGAAATCTAGCGATCGCACCGACGATCGATCGATTAAAGGCGTGCCGTGCCGTGATCAATGAAGTCAAAGCCGAAACCGGAAAGGAATTGCTGTACGCCATCAACGTCACCGGACGCGCCCACGAAATTCTAGATAACGCCCGTCAGTTAGTGGCAGGCGGTGCCAATGCGTTATTGTTCAACACCTTGACCTACGGCTGGAGCGTGTTGGAATCCCTCGCGAATGACCCCGAAATTCACGTCCCGATTTTCATGCATCCCGCCTTAGCTGGAGCACTCTGTGGTGCGCCCGATCACGGGTTTAATTATTCAGCTCTACTAGGAACCTTGCCTGCTTTTGCGGGTGCTGATGCGGTGTTGTATCCGGCGCACTATGGCAGTTTGCCCTTTGAGAAGTCGGAAGAAATGGCGATTCGGGATGAACTGCGATCGCGAAATGTCTTCCCGGTTCCGTCTGCAGGGATTCATCCGGGTGTGGTCCCGAGGGCGATCGCTGATTATGGCAACAACGTCATCTTGAACGCAGGAACTGGAATTATGGACCACCCGACGAGTCCAGCAGCAGGCGTCAAAGCATTTTTCGAGGCGTTGGACAGTGCGAAACCAGGTGAGGCATTTGAATTGAATCAAATCGGACCGTCGGCGCTCCGATCGGCGTTGGAAAAATGGGGAGTATCATGAAAAAAACGATCGTATTTTCTGACTTTGATGGCACCATTACCCTCCACGAGACCTTCGTTGATCTGTTGAAGAAATTCTCCACGCCGGGACTCGCCGATCGCCTCATGGCACAAATGTACGCGCGGACCTTGACCCTCCGTAAAGGCGTAACGCAACTCCTCGAATCCATCCCGTCAGACCAATACCTAAACATTATTAAATTTTCTAAAACCCATCCCATCCGATCGGGTTTTCCCGAATTTCTAGACTTTCTTAAATCCCATGATGTGCCTTGCGTCGTCGTTTCAGGCGGAGTTCGGATTATGGTCGAAACGGTCTTAGAAGAGTTTAAACCCCGACTTGCAGGACTTCATGCCGTCGATCTCGATACATCAGGTGACTATTTTAACGTTATTCCAAATTACGCAGGCGAGACAGAACTGGTTGCGAAAGTAAACATCATGGCGAAATACGAATTCGATCAATCGATCGCCATTGGAGATTCCATTACAGACTTCAATATGGCCATGGCCGCCGATCTGGTTTTTGCTCGCGATCGATTGGCTAAGTACTTGGATGAACAAGGAAAAAGTTACGTTCCGTGGAATGACTTTTTTGAGATTCGTGATTATTTAGATCAATACTGGAGTGACACTGGAGCCAATAACTCATGACAGATTTAAGAGACGATCTAATCAGCGCCGCAAAATACTTCCACGATCGCGGCTGGATGTGGGGGACCGCAGGCAATCTTTCGGCTCGATCGGGAAACGGCAGCTATTGGGTCACGGCCAGCGGCAAATCGAAAGGGGAACTCACTCAGCACGACTTTATCAAAATGCAAATGGACGGAACCTGGGAAGCGACCCAACCCGGCAATAAACCCTCCGCCGAAACCAGCATTCACCATGCGATCTATCGTCTATTTCCCGACGCAAAAGCCTGCTATCACGTCCACTCTGTTGAAGCAAACCTGGTGTCAAATTTCACAGACCACGATGCGATCGTCCTTCCCCCCTTAGAAATGATCAAAGGCTTAGGCATCTGGGACGAGTCTCCAACCTGCCATCTCCCCCTCTTCACCAACCATCTCTCAGTCCCCAACATTGCCGACGACATCACCCATCGCTTTACCCAAACCCCACCGGAAATCCCTGCACTCCTCATCCGCAACCACGGCATCACCGTTTGGGCCAACTCAACCCAAGCAGCTAGAAACCTCGTTGAAGTCATGGAATACCTTTTCCGCTACATGGTAATGGCCAAACAAACGCTCTAAGGGACGAGCAATTAAATAACGCCCCCTTTTTTAACCCTTGGCGAAGAGGTCCCCAACCCCCAATTCTGGGGGCTTCGGAAATTCATGTTCTCCCAGAATTGGGGGCTAGGGGGTCTCTTCACGAGGGTATTTTATTTTCACGCAAGTTCCTAACTTCCTAACCTTCTCAATTCTCAACTCAACCTTCTAAATTCTAAATTCCTATGACCGATCGCCTCTCCGAAATCGACCACTTCCTCCAAATCAACGCCCACATCGCCACCGCCGGACAGCCTAACGCTTTCCAGTTTGGCCTGATCAAAGCCGCCAACTACGACACCATCATCAACCTCGCCCTAAGCAATTCGACGAATGCTTTAGCCGACGAAAGTGCTGTTGTAAAATCAGCCTGGATGGAATACTTACACATCCCCGTCCTCTGGGATCGCCCAGCCCTAGCCGACTTCGAGTTCTTTTGCCAAATTATCAAACGCAGACAGAACAAACGCCTGTTCATTCACTGCGCCAAAAATATGCGCGTTTCTGTGTTTATCTACTTATGGCGGCGGATACACAACCACGTTCCACATTCTGAGGCTCAAGCCACCCTCGAAAAAATTTGGATCCCAAATCCCACCTGGCAAGCCTTTATTCAGGACGTTCTCGAACACCATGGCATCTCCGATCGAACACCCTAACCCACTTTCTAAAAACCTCCCCAACCCCATTTCCATCTATCTAAAACTCATCCTCACCATGCTCCTGTGGGGGGGTACCTTCATCACAGGCCGCCTAGCCGTCCAAACCGTCGGCGTCTTCACCGCCGCCTTCCTCCGTTTTGCGATCGCCTCTCTCCTCCTCCTCTCAATCCAATCCACCTCAAAAACTCCAAACTCTCAAACTCCCTCCCTCTTTGGTTCCCTCTTTTCAAGGGGGCTAGGGGGATCGAGACTTGGCATCTCACTGGGCATCCTCATGATGGGCCTCACCGGAATTTTCGCCTACAACGCCTTTTTCCTCGGCGGACTTAAGCTCCTCCCCGCCAGCCGAGCCTCCCTCATTGTGGCCCTAAACCCGATCGCAATAGCCCTAGCCTCCAGCCTCCTTTTCAAAGAACCCCTCTCCAAACTAAAAATCACCGGGATCCTTACCTCACTCATCGGCGTGTCCGTGATTATTGCTCGGGGCAACCCACTGGACTTGATCAAAACAGGGATTGGGCTGGGGGATCTGTTGTTATTGGGGTGCGTGGTGAGCTGGGTCTCATATACTTTAGTCGGAAAAAAAGTGTTGACTCAAGTCTCCACTCTGACTGCCACCACCTATAGCTGCGTTGCCGGATGCCTCATGCTTTTGCCGATCGCCCTACACGAAGGAATGCTCACCAATCTCCACCAGGCCAGCCTCAAATCACTGTTGAGCATTGCCTACATGGGAATCTTTGGTACGGTCGTTGCGTTCCTCTGGTATGCCGACGGAATCCGAACTCTAGGCGCTAGCCGCACCGCCGTCTTCACTAATTTTGTGCCGACAAGTGCAGTTCTGATGGGCGTCTTTCTCTTAGGTGAACCGATGACGGCTGCGATCGCCTGTGGAGGGTCGCTCGTGATTACAGGCGTTCTCCTGACGAATCTTCCCCAGCGATCTAGTTGATCTTTTGCTTAAAGACTAAATCCTTCGGAACAACGTCTTGACTTGCAGCAGGCTTGAGTGATGCTGGCGCAATAGAGTCACTCGTTTCGGGTCGCCATGGAAGTGAGAACTCGTGAAGTAAGGGTTACTGCCGTTGACGAGGGCGCTCTTCGATCGAGGAAGCTTCCGCAGGCTCCAAGGTCATCGACTAACGAACGATCGGCATTGCAGGCGAGGGACTTGGAGAAGGGGCAGTGAGCGGGGAGAGAGGGGCGATCGGGGCTTCAGCGGCAGGGCTAAGCGGCAACGCAGGAAACGGAAGTGCCATCGGCTGAGTAACGATCGGCGGGCGAGCAGGTTGGCGGATAGGTTGGCGCTTAGGGAGTGCGGATTCGAGCAGTGGGCGGAAAGCCGACGACAAGAGAGAAATCGGCTGGGGCGCAGAACCTTGAGGAACGGCGGCTGGGACAGCGGGAACTGCGGGAACTGCTTCTCCTGTCTGAGGCAAGGGATTGAGTGTCGGAATAATGCTGATGGGCGGGGCAATCGAAGTGCCCACTTTGGAGGGAGCGATCGCTTGCTGCATAGCGAGTTGGCTCGTTTGGGCGGGGGTGAGGTTCATTCCGCCCATGGATAGGCCCATCGGTGCGCCCATGGCAAGACCTAGGACGGGAAGGGTTCGGTCTGATTTCAAAACTTCCATGTCACTCATTCCCGCTTTGGCGTGAGCGACGCGAGTGATGCGATCGTTCACGCTTGAGCTGATGGGTGAGACTCGTTTCCCCGGCCCATTTTGAGCCTGCTTGAAACCATCGACCATCACGACTCCAGAGACAATGGTGAGGGCAAGCAGACCGCTGCCGACTTCGAGAAAAGGCAGTGGCGGCAGGATTCTCCGTGCTCGAACGGGGATGAGCGGAGCCTGAAGCAGTTGTGAGGGATAGTCCTGTACAAATGGGGTATTGGCGGGGAGCTTCAGACGATCGGGCTGAACCGTTACGGTATTTGGATGATTGAACGCAACTTGCTGGACCGTCAAGTTTTGGTACATGTCCTTTACCGTAGGCGACATCGTGACGGGTACGATCGCCTGACTTGTTTCGACCGGATACATCGCCCCAAGGTTCTCTAAAACAATGAGGGCACGGGAGGTCATAGATTTATCGTCAGGGTTGGCTACGGGAATAATGACTTCGGCGGACTTTTCAGTAGGTTCTGCAATCGATAAAGTCGTGGACGACGAAGCACCCGAGTGAGCGCGCGGAATGGAACGAACGAGATGGATCATAAGAAACTCCGAGAGCGGCGCAATGAGACTGTTGCAGCGGCAGGTACAAAGGTAGTCAGACAAAAGCAGATGCTAAAACCCGAGAGCGACTTAACCTTGGCGCTCACTTTTATTTAACAAGGTTTATGCGGAGGTGTCAGGACAATCCTTAAAATTTACATGAGACGTCCTTGAATATGAAGAGACCGTAAACCCACCCGTGCCATCTGTAAAATCTCTGGGATTTACGTCACATTGGCGTGGAAGTTTCCGGAACCCCACTAGAGTTTCAGTAGTCCTGATTAATTGAGGGCTCATTCTGCGACCTTTAGGTCATAGGCTGAGCCATAAACCAATCAGTTTGCTGACTCTATATACGTAGATTTCAGCTTTTATACTTACTTCTACCTCTTCCCTTATCGTTCACATTCCACCGTACCCTGTCTTCGTCTGTTTTGCCTGCTTCGTTATCTTCTGCTAAGTTATGCCATTGCCTAGGGGGCCGTCCCTCTCATGCAAGATCGAGTTCCTAGGTCCCTGCCTCTGCTGTCCCTCTTACATTACTTCCTAAAACTAACATGGATATTTATACCTATCTTTCACACCCTAAATCGACCTCTAAATCCACCCTCTGGGTCGCTCTACTCAGCACTCTTGCTGGATCTCTAACCCTCGGGTTTCCGGCCCAAGCGTTAACTCCTCGGTCTCCGCAGTTTATGGCGGTTCCACAGGCGACGCCTGCGCCCGTCATCAACGATGATGGCTACATCTTGGGGGCGGGCGATCGTATCAAGCTGGATGTCTTCAGCGTGCCAGAATTCAGCGGTGAATACGTGGTGCTCCCGAACGGTGCTGTAAACCTGCCCCAGGTGGGAATGCTGATGGTTCAGGGCTATACGACTGAACAAGCATCAAAAATGGTAGTTGATCGTTATAGTTCCATTTTAACCCGTCCGGTTATTAATTTCAACGTCACGGCCACACGTCCGATGATGATTGCCATTGCTGGGGAAGTCGAGCGTCCCGGTGCTTACTCTCTTTCAGGCGGTGGAAACGGCGGCAACAACAACAATGGCGGCGGTTCTGAATCTATGACTTTAAGTCGTGCGATTCAAATTGCAGATGGCGTGACTCGATCGGCGGATTTGCAACGGGTTCAGATCAGTCGTCGTCGGGTCGGAAATATGAAAGATGACCTTATTACGGTAAACCTGCTGCAACTGATTCAATCCGGGGATGCGCGTCAGGATATTCGGCTGCGCGATGGCGATAGTATCTTGATTCCAGCGGGCAATGCGATCGATTCGGTTCAAGCGCGTCAAATCATGGCGAGCAACTTTGCAGGTCGCAATAGTCGCCCCATTCAAGTTGCGGTGATTGGCGAAGTGGGACGACCGGGACCGCATTTGTTGTCTCTGTCGGTGGCGGCAGGTGCTAATGGCAACACAGCTAGCGGAGCAGTGGGCGGCGGCGGCGGGGTCTTGATTCCGACGGTGACGCAGGCGATTCAGCAGGCGGGGGGAATCTCGCAGATGGCTGACATTCGGAATGTGCAGGTCAAGCGAACCACTCGATCGGGCGTTGAACAGTCGATTAAAGTTGATTTTTGGGATTTGTTAAAGTCAGGTAACTTGGCTCAAGATATTCCCCTGCAAGAGGGCGATCGAATCGAAATTCCGACCGTTTCTTCCATTAATGAAGCTGAAATCACCGCTTTAGCAACGACAACTTTTTCACCCGACAAAATGACCGTCAGCGTCTCGGGAGAAGTGGGGCAACCTGGATCGCTCGTTCTGCCCCCGAATACGCCTTTAAATCAGGCAATACTCATGGCGGGCGGCTTTAACCGTAAATCGGCAAAAAATAGTGTGACATTAATCCGTCTGAACTCCAACGGTGCAGTGACAAAGCGCGATATTCCAATAGACTTCTCGCAGAGCGTCAGTGAAGCCAATAATCCATCCCTGCGAAACAACGACATCGTGGTGGTGCGTAAATCTGGATTATCGACTTTCTCTGAAGGACTGGCCGACGTATTGTCACCCTTTAATGCATTGTTTGGTGGCTTCAGAGCCTTTGGAGGGCGCTAGTCGCTCATCCAGAAAGTTCCGGTCATCCGGGTGACTTTTCACAAGCTCTAAATAAACGCCTCTTTCTTGAAGAGTACGTGAAAAAGCATAGGCCGCAGGTCAAATTTATCCTTTCATCCTCAATAATAAGTAATAGCCCGGGCACGACTAGCCGCAAGTTACCCGTAGACCTCACCTTTTAAACGTCAAACTTGGCTAATACATCATGCTTCTCTTGATTTTCCTCTCTTTTACAGAAATTTGGTAGCTTCCCATGAAGATCGCACTCGTTCATGATTATCTTACCCAACGCGGGGGCGCAGAACGGGTTTTTGAGCTATTGTGCCGACGGTTTCCCGAGGCTGATGTGTTTACATCGCTCTACAACCCTGAAAAAACAATTGACCTCAGCGATCGATTGGTGAAGACCACGGTGCTGCAAAATGTGCCGGGGGCTAAGAAGTACTTTCGCTTGATGGCTCCCTTTTATTACCCGGCTTTTCGCGCGTTGGATTTGCAGGATTATGACTTAATTATTAGTAGCAGTACAAGTTTTGCAAAGGCGGTTCGGAAACGATCGGATGCCTATCATATTTGTTTCTGTCACAACGTTACGCGCTTTCTGTGGGACACCCAAACCTACCTGCGTGAATATGGCGATTATCAAAACTTCTACCCCTTTATTGAAAAAATCTTTCGAGTTATGCGTGAGCAAGATTTAAAATATGCCCAAGAGCCTGACCTTTATATTGCTAATTCTACAACCGTTGCCCAGCGGATTCGGACCATTTACAACAAAAACGCGATGGTGATCAACTATCCCATTGAGACTAGTCAGTTTAAGTTTTCTGATCAAAAAGAAGACTACTACTTAGCCTCAGCTCGAATGATTAGTTATAAGCGCCTAGATGTCATCGTAGAAGCCTTTAACTGGTTAGGCTGGAATCTCAAAATCACGGGCGAAGGTCCAGAACGCGATCGCCTGAAAGCTCAAGCCATGAGCAACATTGAGTTTCTCGGTCATGTCAGCGACAACGAACGCAAAAGCCTGATGACGAATGCTAAATCGGTCATTGTCGCCGCGCTCGAAGACTACGGTCTAGTGCCGATCGAGGCCAATGCTAGCGGAACTCCCGTAATTTCCTACGGTGCCGGTGGAGTACTTGATACACAGGTCCCCGGAATGACCGGATTGTTCTTCCGCCGTCAGGCTCCGGAGTCCCTGCAAGCGGCTTTGATTAAGGGCCGATCGATCGACTGGGACTATGCCAAAATCCGAGACCACGCGGTCGATCACTTCTCCGAAAAAGCCTTCTTCTCTCAAGTCGATAAGGTGATGGAAAAACTCCCGACCTTCGCTTAGACCTGTGAATACAGAATCATAGATTTTGATTCTGAATTTTTGGGTTACTTTGACGACTGCCATCTTTGCCGATTGCTTCTCAGTTTGTAGGTTTTTATATGGTTTCTTCCCGCCCACTCCCGTTAAATGTCGCCCCTGAAAAAGAACTTGGTTATGGCCAGATCTTTACAGCAGCTCTACGTCGTAAACATTGGCTCGTCATTGGCTTGTTATCTGGACTGACGGTGTCCGGGGTGATTGGTTTGCGTCAAGTTCCCTCCTATACTAGTGGTATGCAGCTCCTGATCGAGCCGATTTATCAAGGAAAAACCCAGGGTCCAGCGAAGCAAACTGATGAAATTACAGACTCCAATGTTCAAGTAGATTCCGCAACTCAGATCAGTTTCTTGCAAAGTTCTGGATTAATCAAGCGGACAATGGAATTAGTGCGAGGAGAGTACCCAGAATTTAATCCTGATAATGATGTTGAGATCTCTCGATTTAAGCAGAGTCTCTCGATATCACAAGTTGCCTCTACTGCAAAAAAAATGGCTGATCCTACTAAAATATTTCAAATCAGCTACCGATCGGATAATCCAATTAAGGCACAAAAGGTTCTAAAATCACTTCAGAAAGTGTATTTGGATTACAATCGGGAACAGCAAGAACAGCGTCTAGCAAAGGGCTTGGGTTTTATAAACCAGCAACTTCCTGAAGTTGGACAGAAACTTCAAAAATCCGAAGCGAAACTAGAAGCATTTCGGAGGAATCAAGAGTTGATTGATCCGAAGCTAGAAGCTCAACGACAGGCCGAACAGCTTAGTAAGGTACAACAAGAACTTCAGGCCAGCAATACTCAAATTAAGGAGCTAGAAACTCGTTATGCGACACTTCAGCAACAGTTACCGACAAGTCCAACGCAGATGGAGGTTATGTCACGCTTAACTCAATCCGTGCGCTATCAATCTCTTCTGAGTGAGATTCAAAAAACTGAACTTGCATTAGTTCAGCAACGAATGCGATTTAAGGATGACACTCCATTTGTTCAACAAATCATTGATCAGCGTCAGAAGCAACTAGCCCTCTTGCAAGTTGAAGGTAGTCGAATTCTAGGAGAATCAAATTCTAGTGGGGAGGCGCTACTATCGTCTAGACAGCTTACCCCTCAAGATATTACGGCACTCACACAGCTATCTGAAACATTAGTTTCTTTGCAATCGGCAAAAGCGCGTTACTTTGGCATCTCACAAGTTGTCCAAACCTTGCAAGCTGATTTAAAACGATTCCCACAACTTTTGGCAGAGTATGGGCGTTTAGAACCTGAGGTCGAGTTGAACCGTGATACGCTTCGACAATTGATGAAGAACCGACAAGATTTGGGCATGGAGATTGCTCGTGGAAGTTTTGATTGGCAGATTGTAGAAGAGGCTCAATTGGGGGCTAAGACCACTACTCCTATTGTACAGACCTTGATGTTGGGTGCGATCGCAGGAGTAGTTCTAGGTGCATTAGTTGCTTTCTTAAAGGAGAGTACAGATGATTCAGTTTATTCTTCTGATGATTTGAAGAAGCAGTTGTCTGTTCCAATGTTGGGGATAGTGCCTAGCTTTTCAGCAGTCAAAGGTGCCATTTCTCCGAAGGTACCGTTTGAGGATGAAAGGGTACCTTCGATTCCTGTGATGCAACAGTTTGTCCATTGGCAACCATTTCGAGAATCATTAGATTTGATTTACCAAAATCTACAACTGCTCAACCATGAAGGCGGACTCAAGTCTTTAGTCATCACTTCAGCATTGGCAGGTGAGGGGAAATCGACGTTTGCGTTGGGGTTGGCGATTAGTGCGGCTCGGTTGCATCGTCGGGTGTTGCTGATTGATGGTGATTTGCGATCGCCCAGTTTGCATACCATGTTGGGTTTACCCAATACCGTGGGGTTAGCCAATCTCCTTGCCGACAATAGTCCCATTCCCCTGATTCAGAACAATACCGATGAATCAGAGTATGGGAACTTGGCGGTGCTGACGGCGGGGACGGGATCGGTTGATCCGGCGAAACTCCTCAGTTCCCAACGCCTGCGTCGCTTAATCAGCACTTTTGAGAAAGCCTACGACCTAGTGATTATCGATGCGCCACCGACCTTAGGGATGGTGGATACGATGTTGCTGTCGTCGCGCTGCTCGGGTGTGATGATGGTGGGTCGAATTGGCAAGGTGACTCGCAGCGAACTTGCCCAAGCGGCTCAAAACCTAGGACAGCTCAATCTCATTGGGGCTGTGGCAAATGATGTCCCAGCTAAGGCATTGAGTCCGGTCTACGGGACGAGTATCATTTAAACCGCTCTCTCAATTCTCACCGCCCTCTTACTTGGTCTAACACTATGCTTGCTCAATCATCGTTGTCTCAGTTTTCATCGGCTCCAGTAAAAGTAGCTCTACCCTTAACCACGTCCTGCGCGTTGACCTGGGACGATCGGAAGTTATTCGTCCGGGTGGCAAGCCCTGAGGAAAGCTTGGATCTAGAGGCGCTTCAGGACAGCGATCGGCTGGTGGAATGTCTGAGACGATCGCCTGTGGAACTGGTGAAGTTGGATTCAGATCTCAGTCCTGAGTTGCTGTTCCGGTGGGCGAAGGCTTGTGGTCAGGCGAAGAAGGCTTGTTATCTGACGACCAATCAGCTGACTTCTAATGAAAATTCTAACCAGTTTGGAAGACGGATGCCATTCGTTTTTCGGGTACTGAGTCAAACCTTAGGTGTATGTTCTCTTATGATTCTGAGTCCATTTGCCGTGCTAAATATTGGCTGGTTGGCGGTGAAAGGTTATTCTGTCCAATTGAGAAGAGAATGGGGTTATGATCAACGGGGGAGAATTCTAGCAATTCTAGATCTTCAGATCGTAGGATCTGAATTTGATTTCATTCCGGAAGTTTCTCCTTTGTTGATGAAAGCCGTTAACGCATTAAATGTCGTTCGAGGTGAAGTTAATGTCTTCATTGAGGTTCCTCAAATGCTTAAGTTTGCTTTGAGTCTGGAGTAATTTGAAATCTTTAATGTAATTAATAATTACCGAACGTATCTCTTCTGTTTTTTATTTTAGGTTTGTGCGTCATGGTGAATTCATATGCAAAATCTCCGATTCTACATCGTCTGATTAAGAAGACTCAATTCTGGAAAGAAAATGCCTTAGTCCTGAAGGAATTGAGCTATCTGCGAAAATTAGTGTTTTTTGCTGTTGTCTTTCCTTTTCTCTCTGCGGCCTTTGAAGGCTTTGGGATTGGATTTCTGTTTGCATTTCTTCAAGTGGTTGCAACGCCTAATGCTCCACCTTTTAGGGTTGGTGTTGAGTGGTTTGATATCTGGGTTCTGGGAAGTCAAACTTCGACACAGGAACAGCTTTATCGAATTTGTGCCCTAATTTTAGGCTCGACCTGGATTCGGGCTGGGTTTAACTACTTGAGTGCATATTCTTCAGAATTGATTAAGTTAAAGCTTGTTGATCGGCTTAATCGACGAGTGTTTGAGCAAGTTCAAGGAGTAAGCCTGAGTTATTTTGGGAAGTCTCGATCGGGTGAAACAGTTAATATTTTAACAACGGAGATGGGTCGCCTTCAGCAAGCTGTCACGGTGTTTAATTTTGGAATATTTAAGTTATTGGCAGGTACGGTCTACATCTTTATCTTGCTAAAAATATCCTGGCAGCTAGCTAGCATTTCTGCGGTTCTATTTGGCGGGATTACTTACTTTATCTCGACTTTTAATACTCGAATTCGGGAAGATAGTTTTCCAGTTTCTCAGGCAAATGGTCTTTTTGCGGCCAAATCGATCGAAATCATTAATGGAATTCGCACTATTAATGCCTTTACGACTCAGGACTTCGAACGCCGTCAATTTTATAATTCGAGCGATCGGGTCGTAAAAACGTCAATTCAATCTCTAAAAAGTTATCTGATCGTGCGTCCATTGCTCGAAGGGCTGGTCACGACGGTTATGGTGGGGATGATTGTTGCGGGGCTAACAATTTTTGTCAGTAATGGAACTATTCAAACGGCGACGCTGCTCACATTTTTACTTGTTTTATTCCGGCTATTGCCATCTCTTCAAGAAGTCAGTGGCGCGCTGGCTTCATTTAGTAGTTTCCAAGGCTCGATTCAAACGATTTCTAACTTTCTCAGTCCGATCGATAAGCCTTATTTACGAAGTGGCGATCGGATATTTCTAGGACTTCAAAAGTCGATTGAGTTTCGAGATGTTAACTTTGGATATAGCACTAATCAATTAGTCCTCCATGACTTAAATTTAACGATCGAAAAAGGCAAGACGATCGCGCTGGTAGGTTCTTCGGGTGCAGGAAAAACGACGGTCGCTGACCTGATTCCTCGATTCTATGATCCGCTGGGTGGGAAAATCTTGTTTGATGGGATTAACCTATGCGACTTTGATGTGCACTCAGTGCGTCGTCAGATAGCGGTTGTGAGCCAGGATACGTTTATCTTTGATGCTTCGGTCCGTGAAAATATTGCTTACGGTCTAGAGAATGTCAGCGATCAAACCATCTGGAATGCCGCAAGTGCCGCCAATGCTCTGGAATTTTTACAGGCATTACCGGATGGGCTAAATACTCGTCTGGGTGAGCGAGGAACGTTACTATCGGGTGGGCAACGACAACGAATTGCGATCGCTCGAGCGTTACTTCGAGATCCAGAAATCTTGATTTTAGATGAAGCAACGAGTGCGTTGGATTCTGTTTCGGAAAAGTTAATTCAGGAGGCAATTGAAAAATTATCGGTTGGACGAACAGTTATTGCGATCGCGCATCGATTGTCTACGATCGTTCGTGCTGATAAGGTAATTGTCCTGAACAGTGGTCGAATTGTTGAACAGGGAAGCTATTCCGAGCTAGTCTCTCAACGTGGAGAACTCTGGAAGTATCACCAAATGCAAAATCAATCTCCGCAATATAGTTCTTAACTAATTACAGTTATTAACGAATTAAAGTTATTAGATTTTTATGGAGTATTTCTAAAATGCGTGTTCTATTCATAACCCATACCTTTTACCCTTATCATAAAAGTGGTGGGACTTATAATCGGATGTTGATGTTCGTGGATGCCCTACGTGATGTTGAAGAGCTAGATATGCTTTTTTATGTCTCATCCGAGATAGATATTTCACCGAAATCAGTAGAGCACTATAAAGCTATTTTACAAGAAAAATGGCACCCAAGAATTGAACTTTTTCTATGCCCTCAAGAGGTAAAGCATTTGTCAAGATCAAAGTTCGATCGACAATTGAGAGGAATCTTTGACTTCCGCCAACAGGATATTGTATCTGCTGCAAATGGAAAAGCTCAACTTCAAGCATTTGAGTCTTGCCTAGAGCGGAATCCCAATTTTATTTTGGTAAACTACTTAACTTCTACACTTCCTATTCTTAAAACGAAGAAAAAACTCCCGCCCATCTTATTTGATCTTAATGATGTTGAGCATAAGAAACTCCTCAGTACCGCTCGTAAACCAACAAAAAATCCATTGACTAAACTTTATCACTTACAAGTTCCCAATCTAAAGAGAGGTGAATATCAAGCAATTCGTGCGATGCAAAAAACCTTTGTATGTTCTGAAGTCGATCAAGAGTATCTGTCTCAGAATTTAGGTCTAAAAAATGTGGAAGTTATTCCTAATTCGGCGACGTTACAGGATTTTCAAGAGACAGTCCAGCAGCCAACGCTTCTTTTTATTGGAAGCTATGGTTACTTGCCCAATATCCAAGCTGCAAATTATCTAATTGAAGAGGTATTTCCTAAAGTCAAACAAAAGGTTCCAAACGCAAAGTTAATCGTTGCTGGGGGATCTCCAGAGCAGATTCCAGCTTATCAGAATAACCCTCAAGATGTAGAGTTTACAGGGTTTGTGGATGATTTGACAGCATTGTACGCCCGGTCGAGAGTAATCTGTTGTCCAGTTTTTTCGGGAAGTGGTACGCGGTCGAAATTACTGGAAGCAGGTGCCTATGGTAAACCGATCGTCTCGACAACTTTGGGTGCTGAGGGAATCGGATTGGTTGATCGGCGTAGTTTTTTAGAGTACAATACGGCAGAAAGTTTTGCCCAAGGCTGTATTGAACTACTTCAGAACGATACACTCTGTCGCTCACTTGGCATCAACGCCCACATGTTGATTCAGCAACAATATCAACGTCCCATGATCGTTGAAAAAATCCAGTCAAAACTCAATGAAATCATGATGCCTATTTTGAAATAAAACCATGTCAAACTTAAATATCCCAAGCCTGTCCAAAGAAAGTTTACAACAAGGTTCTACCATTATCCGAGAACCATCTCATCGGATTACATGGTTGTTACCTATCAAAAATGGGATGCCTTATTTGAGTCAGACTCTGAAATCCATTGAAGACCAGACTTACAACAACCATGAAGTTCTGATTTGGGATAATGGATCGACGGATGGAACGCTAGAAGAGATTGCGATGTGGGTTCCTGCACGTATTCCTGGGCGGATAATTTCTGACTGCCCTTTGCCCCTCGGGTTGTGTCTAGCGGAAATGATTCAGATGTCGAACACCGAGCTATGTGCAAGAATTGATGCTGATGATATCAATTGTCCTGATCGCCTCATGAAGCAAGTGAACTATATGATAGATAACCCAGAGGTTGCTGTTGTGGGTAGTCATATTGATCGGATTAATGAAAATGGTCACTATGTCGATACATGGAATGAATATCCTGAAGAACATCAAGATATTGTTAATAATCTAATGCGAACTTGCAAGTTCTCTCACCCGGCTGTTATGTTGCGGCGATCGATGATTTTAGAAATTGGGAATTACCGTGATTTCTTTTGTGATGGGCAAAGATTGCCGATTGAAGATTACGACCTATGGCTCAGACTTGCGACTCGGTTTAAGCTTGCAAATCTTCCTGAGGTCTTGCTACATTACAGAATTCATAGTAAGAGTACAACACAAGCTGCACATAATTCTAACTTGAGCTGTAGTGCTGCTGATCAATGTGTGGCTCAGAATGCAGAATTACTTTACGGCTGTAGTGAAGCAGAAATGCTACTGCTACGACAGTGGCGTCACCCAAACCCGGTTATTAAGCTCCATCAGATTGCACAATATTTATCAGGACATCAAAGATATGCCAGAAACCATCCTATTGAAACCGCATCATTTCTGGAAGTAGGACGAGAAATGATGTCTTCTAAAGATTTAATCTCTTGCTTGAAATGGGCTTCTGTTAATGGTAATTATTATAACTGCCTAAGAGAAGTAATGAACATTTTTCACAGAGGTTATAAGCGATTAACAGGCGTTCCATAGCGTGTCTTGAAATACCACTTTTGTAAGTTACTTCTCAAAACTCTCTTCTCACAATATGGTTTTCGCAAGCAATTAATCATCACATTAATCATGAAATTTTCAGTTATTGTTGCAAACTATAATTACGATCGATATCTTCCCCTTGCTGTTAAATCTTTATTGCAGCAGTCTTATCTGGACATTGAGATAGTCATTGTAGATGACGGCTCTAGTGATGGAAGTCATGATATTATTCAGCGTCTTCACCTTCAGTATCCAGACAGAGTGAAGTATTTGCTGCAGGAAAATAGTGGACATGGAAGTGCTATCCATTCAGGATTTCAGATTGCGACTGGAGAGATTATTGGTTTTTTAGATTCTGATGACGTTTGGCAACCAAACAAAGTTGAAAAGGTTATTGAACTATTCAAGGCTAATTCAGACTTGGCAGGAGTGATTCATCGTCTTAACACGATCGATGCGGATGGTCAGATACTTTCGGATGCAGATCCTCTTCCCTCAGTTGTGAATGGAAATCTTGCAGAGGTTATTTTTGAGACAGGCGCTGCATGGGTCTATCCTTCTACTTCTGGAATTACAGTTCATCGGTCAGCTTTAGAGAAAATATTACCTATGGATCCTCCCGAATGGAGCTTCTGGCCCGATGGTTGTATTCTCTATTGTTCCGCCTTTCTCGGAGGAGTTATGGTAATTCCTGAAACCTTAGGGAGTTACCGAAATCATGGAGCTAATACTTATTGGAGTGGAGATAAGCCCGATCGAAATAAACAGATTCAGATGATTAAGGGGGTTCAGAAAACCAATACCTGGATTAATGGATTTTTAAATAAAATTAATTACCCTCAAGAGGTCAATCTTCTGGATAATCTAAACTATCGTCGTGCCCAATATTACTACCAAGAAAAGTTTTGCTGGGCAGAGTTCAAAGAAATTTCTGCTCAAATCTTGAAATGGCGCTTTTACAATCCAAAAGAGCGCTTTCAATTCTTATGTAGATTTTGGATGAAGAATTTGCAATTTATCCTAAATTTCAAGTTGCCAGTCGGAAATAGCATGTAGACTATAAATCGAACATTAAAGCTTGGTCTATTTTTTCCTTTATCTTTATCCCGGGCAATTCTATGAATCCTCCTTCCTCTCTTCTTAGCTCTATGGGAGCTAATATTACGGAATATAGTCAAGCTCTCTCGATCGAAAAAGAATCTGCCGAGTTTGATTGGGCATCTGAGAAAATTAAGCTTCTGATTACCCTCTTGAGGAGCCTTCCCAATTGCAATCGCGTGGCTGACATTGGGTGTCGGACTGGTGGACAAGCGGCTTACTATCGAGATCAAGCTGGTATCCGTGAAATGCATGGTTTTGAGATCTCTTCTGCACCACTGCTTGAAGCAGAGAAAAAAGGAATCGTTGGACATGAGTGGATTAGTGGCATCTCAATTTGTCCGGTGGAAGATAACTACTTTGATGCAATCATTGCGGGCGACTTGATCGAGCACCTTTTAGATACAGATGTCTTTCTAGAAGAGTTGGTTCGTGTCGTAAAACCTGAGGGCTATTTACTAATTACGACCCCCAACATTGCTTGGTGGTGGAATCGAATTAGATTATTAATCGGGAAAGTTCCTGCTAATATCGGATCAGTTTCCTTTAATCATGCACGTGATGTAGCCATTGATAAAAAACATCTTCGGGTTAGCGTTAATAGTGAATGGCACTATTTATTTGAACAGTATGGTCTAGAAGTCGTAGCAACGAAAGGCTACTGTTACCCTAAATTATTACGATCGCCCCTGAACCTCTTAGACGTCTGGATGAGTCAACATCCGGGAACAGCGCATAGCAACTTATTTGTTCTACGAAAACGGATTTAGGAGAAATAGTCATGAAGTTAGCTATTTGTATTACGACAAGGAACCGTCCCGTAGAACTGGATCAATGCCTCAAGGCAATTGCGGCCTCGACCCAACGACCTCATGAAGTTATTGTGTCTGATGATTCAAGCGATCCACTTATTCAGGAACAGAATTCAGACATTGTCAGTCAATATCCGAACGCATGCTTTATTCTAGGTCCCCGAAAGGGCGTTTGTGCCAATCGAAATAATGCGGTTAATCATGTTAAAGATACCGACTATGTGTCCTTTGTAGACGATGACATCTATATTGAGCCAGACTTTGTGCAACTATCGGCAGATTTTTATGATGCAATGCCGGAGGCCGATCGGTTTAAAACTATTCTGAGTGGTGTAAGTTATAGTCAAGAAGGTCAAGATCTTCATCCGGCCAAACTATCATTTCGGGGCTATTTTAGTGCTGTCCAAGCAGGTCAACCTTATGAAACGGTCGTGATTCATGCTGCTGTGTTCCCTCGATCATTTTTTCAGGAGGAACAATGGGATGAGAACATCTATTTTGGCTATGAGGATGGTGAACTTTGTCTCAGAGCCATTAAGCGAGGCTATGGTATTCGACTTGTTCCTAACTTAAAAGTCTATAATAGCTGTTTTGATCAAGGTACTTTAATTGTCCCCAGTGTGGCGCGATTGACCGATTATCAAATATATTTAGATGCCGCTCGTTTATATATCGGAGTTAAACGGTATAAGTATGTTTTCCCAAATATTATTAAACTTTATCTATTCATTTTTCTATATGTCACGCACATTCTAGTCTTTCTCAGCAAAAATCGATCGTTAAAAGCTCTACCCGAAATCTTCACTCGATCTAAAGTGAGTGAAATTTGGAATATTCAATCCCTCTCTCCATTATCATGAGGATCTGTATTGTAACGCCTAATCTTGTTCTCCATGATGGGCAAGGGCGAGTGAACTATGAAATCGTTCAAGAAGCCATTCGTCGGGGATACTCAGTGACTGTTTTGGCGCAGCAGTTGGAGTCTGATCTGCTTCATCATCCACAGGTGACTTGGATTCGCTTTTCAACGATCTCTTTTCCGGTTCAAATATTAAGTGATCTGCTTTTTGCTTTTCAGAGTCAGCAGTGGTTAAGAATAAATACCCATCAATTTGAAGTTCTTCAAATTGATGGGGCAGTCACAGATTTTGTTTGTGACGTCAATGTTGTGCATTTCGTTCATAGTGCTTGGTTAAAGTCTCCAGTCCATTTGTCTCGGACACAGAAAAATCTCTACGGACTCTATCAGTGGTTGTATACGTCCATGAATGCTTATCGTGAAAGAGTTGCTTTTTCTAAAGCTGGTTCAATTATTGTCGTTTCCGATCGTGTGAAGCAGGAATTACTTAGCCTGGGGGTGTCGGAAAACAAAATCTCAGTGATCTATAACGGTGTAGATGTCAATGAATTTAAACTGGGTCAAGGCGATCGTATTGCGCTAAAGTTACCTGAGGGTGTTCCCTTGGCGCTATTTATTGGTGATCTGAAAACGAATCGTAAGAATTTGGATACGGTATTGAAAGCCCTTCAACACCTTCCAGAGACCCATCTGGTGGTGGTAGGGAATCCCCAAGGAAGTCCTTACCCTGAGATGGCAAGAAATTTTAAGATTCACGATCGGGTTCATTTCATCGGTCGTCGTCAAGATATTCCTAAAGTGATGCAATCCTGCGACTTTTTCGTTTTTCCTTCTCGGTATGAACCCTTTGGAATGGTAATTACAGAATCAATGGCGACGGGCCTTCCAGTCATTATTTCTAAATGTTCAGGAGCGTCGGAGTTAGCGACATCAAGTTCTAGTCTAGTAGTCGATCCTGAGGATATAAAGGCTCTGGTCGATGCCATGAGAATACTGTCCATCGATATCAATCTCCGCAAGAGGATGGGACAAGCAGCTCGTCAGATTGCTGAGCAACATACCTGGCGAAGTAAGGCTGCATCCTATATCAATCTACTGGAAGAGAGGCAGACGGCATGAGTACAGAACGGACGATGGATCATCTCACGATCAGTGTTGTGATTCCTACTTATTATCGCATTCAGGATCTTAGAAAGTGTTTAGCGGCTTTAGATGTGCAAAGCTGTCATCCGGATGAAGTGATTGTGGTAGTACGTGACGAGGATCGCGAAACCTGGGATTTCATTCAAGCTTTCACCCCGTTGACTTTTCCAGTCAAAATGGTGGGTGTGACGGTTCCGGGCGTGGTGGCGGCTATGAACTGTGGACTCGAAGCTGCCGTTGGCTCGATCGTTGCATTCACAGATGATGATGCGGCACCTCACCGAGATTGGCTAGAACGTGGCTTGGAACATTTTCAAGCCGATCCGCTTGTGGGCGGAGTGGGTGGACGAGATTGGGTCTACCACGGCTCTGATCTAGAGGATGGTTCTGAACAAACAGTTGGGAAATTGCAGTGGTGGGGGCGTGTGATTGGCAATCATCACATTGGTCGAGGTGAAGCACGGGAAGTGGATGTCTTGAAAGGGGTCAACATGAGTTTTCGCCGGACTGCAATTCAAAATTTGCGATTCGATTCCCGAATGCGTGGGAGCGGTGCGCAAGTCCATTTTGAAATTATGTTTAGCTTATCTCTGCGACGGCAAAATTGGAAATTGATCTATGATCCCAACATTGGGGTCGATCATTTTCGAGGACAACGATTTGATGAAGACCAGAGAGATCAGTTTAATGACCTTGCACAGATTAATGCAGTTCATAACGAAACGATCGCAATATTAGAGTATCTCTCTCCAATTCAAAGACCGTGTTTTTTACTCTGGGGATTTTTAATCGGAACTCGTGATTCTATGGGGTTGGCACAGTGGATGCGTCTTTTCCCACAGGATGCATCTCTTGCTGGAAAACGATGTTGGGCAAGTTGGCGTGGACGGTGGCAAGGCTACCAAACTTGGAAAAATTCTAGAGAAATTAACCGGATGGAGTATTTCTCTAGATGAATGAAACAGCAACTACTTCTCTGAAGATCTGGAGTTAATCTTGTGCACCGACCTCCTCAACAAAGTTCCATATTGTCAGAATTGTCCGATGGGGCATATTCCTCCGTTCCAGACTCGGCTGTATCATCATGGGTTGAAGGACAGAGTTCTTTCAGTGGCTGGCTCGCGGTCGGAAGCTTGATCTTAGTCACGACGATCTGTATTGCGGCTGGTGCGGGCAAGGTTCTCAATATTTTATTTCCGGCTTGGTCTCTTATCGTTGGCATTTTTCTCTATCTGCGCCATCCAATTTTATACAATGGCTACATCTGGTGGATTTGGTTTTTGGTCGCCTTGGTCAGACGACTTTCGGATTTTAAAGGTGGATATACAGACTCTAGTCCCATCCTTTTATCTCCGTACCTAGTTAGTTTTATTTCAATTATTACGGTGTTTAAGCGTCTTAGTAAGACTCGGGAAGATGAAAGCATTCCATTTATTTTGCCGATATTTGCAACTTTTTATGGCTTATTAATTGGATTGTTGTCGAAATCTTCTTTTGAAGTATTTCGAGGTTTTCTAGACTGGGCGGCACCGTTACTCGTTGCCTTTCACCTATTTGTCAATTGGAGGCTATATCCTCATTATCGTCGAAATACTCAGCAAGTTTTTCTGTGGGGTATGTTGATCATGAGTGTCTATGCGGTGATGCAGTTCCTAGAGTTGCCGGAGTGGGATCTTTTATGGCTTAAGGAAACCGGAATGGAAAGCGCGACGGGTGCTGCTGAGGAAGGAGGTGTTCGGGTTTGGGGAACGATGCATTCGCCAGAGCCTTTTGCAGCCGTCTTGGCAGGCGGATTATTAGTGTTGCTAAGTTGTACCGGGGGTGCAGGAATTCCTGTCTCGGTGGTTGGGTATCTTGCCATCTTAGTCTGTCGGGTTCGATCGGGTTGGATTGGTTGGGCGGCGGGATTGCTAAGCTTTTTTGGCTCTTTGAAAATCACCAGTCAAATTCGACTGCTCACGATCGGTGGGATACTAGTTGCTTGTGTCTTGCCATTGATGGCAATGCCAGATTTTGCAGACAAAATTGGGACACGTCTCGATACATTAGGAAATCTGGAGAATGATGGCAGTGCAGGTGGGCGACAAGATGCGTTTAATGCAGAGATTGGTAAAGCCCTAGTAAGCTTTATTGGTGAAGGATTAGGGCGAGATTCGATGGATAATACTATTCTTGCCATGCTATTGTACATTGGCTGGATTGGAACCCTGCCGTACATGACAGGGTTGATTTTAGCTGTGGTCAGAATGTTCCAGACGCCGACGAGTAGTAAGGATTTGTTCGCGACAGTTGCCCGTGGAGTCGTCATGAGTACAATCGTACGTATCCCTGTGAACGGACCCCACTTGGGTCCAAGCGGGGCTATGATGTGGTCTTTTTTAGCCTTGGCCTTGGCGGCTGAACGTTATCGGATTTATGAAGCGAATCTCCGACTCGCTGAAGAAGTGGACTATCTTGCTCAACTTGAGTCAGAGGAAAAGGATCGATATTTAGACACCTACTTAAACTAGTTATATGGAAATATCTATGAGTACGATTCTCTCTTCCCTTCCCATTTCGTCTAAATTTCAAGATAATCTTGACCGAAAAGTGCTGCTTGTTTTGGGAACTTTATGGGGTGAAAATGGCATCACATCACATCTCTTAACATTGTCAAAGGGCCTACAACAGTTGGGTTGGAAGGTCGCAATTGCTTCAAGTCTTGCCTCTTCAAGTGATGCCGCAATTGCTGAAGCACGGCATGCAGTTGAGCGATTTTTAAGCCAGGGTATTCAGTATTTCGAGGTTAGCTTTCCCAGATTAAAGCCTTCACCTAGGAATTTGCTTAATGCCGTTCAAAGCGTTCAAGCTTTTAGTGCTGTTGTGGATAATTTTAAGCCGGATGTTATTCATCTCCATTCGTTGTCGATTGCACCTTATGTCAAGCTTGTTGCTCTTCGGTATCAAGTGCCGATGATCTCAACGAGTCATCTAGAACCCATTCATCAAGGTCCTACCTCATTTCTGCGCATTCAGCTTAGTCGGTTGATTTCAGATTTGTGGGGCGATCGTCTGATTGCGATTAGCCGTGAGATTCAAGAATTCTTTGAGGAATCGCTTCAGGTCAGTGCTAAGCGAGTTAAGTTAATCCATCACGGAATCGATACGACTCACTTTCGTCCACCTTCACAGGAGGAGAAATGTCTCGCTCGTCAGGAATATAATTTACGAGCATCCGATCGGGTTGTTTGTCTAGTCGGTCGTCTTGATCCTATTAAAGGACATGATGTGTTGATCAAGGCGTTGTCAATTCTTAAAAATCAAGATTTTAAGGTGATTGCTTTAGTGGCTGGGAAAGGCTATGGCGATGAACTATCTAGAGTCATGCGACAAGCAAGTGAGCATGATGTAACTGGACAGGTTCAATGCCTAGGAGTAGTGGAGACACGAAAAGTCCTATGGGCATCCGATATAATCACGTTGCCAAGCCGACGAGAAGGTTTCCCATTAGTTATTTTAGAAGGAATGCTATGTGGTGTAATACCGATTCGGACCCCTGCTGCAGGTGCTTCTGACCAGATACAAGATGGAATAGATGGATGGATTATTCCATTTGAAAGTCCTGAAATGCTAGCATCCCGTATTCGAGAGACTTTTGAGAACATAGATCTTAAAGACAAACTATCTACACAGGCATTACAGTCTGCTCAGGATAAGTTCACGATCGATCGTATGATTTATCAAACAATTGAAGCTTACAGTGAAGTCCTAGTAAAGAAGTAGAAATATAGCTCTAATTTAATCTATCTTTGATAAAATCTTAGAGGATAATTTATTTATTGTTGAATTGACACGTTAGCTACGATAATTTCTAAACGAGGCTAAATGTAATGAGAATTGCTTGGATTGGTGGAGTTAGCAATGGTGGTGGAGTCGGTGGAATTGGTGCCCTGACGCTGTACAGCGTTCTTCAGATGGGTACTCAAGTAGACTACTATCACTCTTCGGACCCTATTCCTGATTATCTGTTGGAATATTCCAACCTTAATGTGGTCGTGACTCCATCTTGGTGGGATTGGGGTAAGTGGTATAGTAACAAGCCATTTACAGCCTTCATTTCTTCAACAGTTGCAAGAACTCAATCCTATAATAAATTATGCATCAAGGTCATTGAAAATCATGAAAATGAACCCTATGATTGTATATTTCAGTTTTCTCAGACTGAGCTGTTCCGTCTTGGCAGAAATCTAGACAAGCTACCTCCGATCGTCGTCTATCCTTGTGTTCATGCAGGTGGTGAGTACTACTGGCATGGTCAGGAAAAAGATTATGCTTTACAGGTAGAGTCTTATTTCAAGCATTACTTGATAAGATACTTTCTTGGCTATCGGACGTGGCTTCAAAAACGTGAGCTTAAGAAGCCTACATTAGTTATTGGAATGAGTCACCGATTCAATAATCTTATTTCTAAGGACTATGAGATTGAAGCAACTCGACAACGTGTTCTCTACCACCCGATTCGATCGCAGGATAAGGACGTTGTGTCTCAATCTGATTTGGCAGCTCAAGACCGTAAGACCGTTAAGCTCCTGTTCGTCTCTCGGATGAGTGTGCGGAAAGGACTTCAGTACGTTATTGAATTAAGTCATCGACTGGATGACTTAGCAGGTCAGGTTGAAATACATCTAATTGGAGGTTCTACCCAGTGGTCTGACTATAGTGGTCATCTTAAGGATCTAAATCCTAATACCGCTAAGTATATCAAGTCAATGAACCGTACGGAGATCGCAGAGGCTTATAGTAATGCTGATGCCCTCCTGATTCCTAGCGTGTATGAACCTGGTGGCATTGTAGTAGGAGAGGCACTTAGCTATGGCTTGTGCATTGTAGCAAGTAATGCGATCGGTTCCGCAGAAGTTCTTGAAGGGAATATCATTCGTGAATTTCCAGCAGGCGATATGGATCGTTTTGAGCAAGAAGTGCGGAAGTTAGTTATTGATCTTAATGCCGATCGTCAGAGTTTACGAGCTGAAGCTCGTGCTCAATGTAGAAAACATTTTTCACCCGATGACGTTGCGAAGACTCTTATTGCATATCTTCAAGAGGCTTCTGAGGGGAACTCAAGGGTTTCATCTTTACCTCAACATAGTCAAGTTGATTATGTTACTTAGTAAAAGTACTTTCTGTATCTGTACCCATAACGTTAAATATATCTAGGCTCGGTTTATGTGTGGAATTATTGGAACGATCGGTGACTTCTCTGAAGATGCCCATTTACGGTTACAGATGGCCCGAGACCAAATGGAACATCGCGGTCCCGATGACGCGGGGCTAAACCGAATTGGTCCGGCATTGTTTGGATTTCGTAGGCTTGCAATTCTGGACTTGACGCCTGCTGGACATCAGCCGATGCTCAGTGCGGATGAGCAAGTTGCTCTCGTCTTTAATGGCGAGATTTATAATTTCCAGGAGATCAAGCGAGACCTTCAGCAGAGTCACCATTTCCGATCGAACTCAGACACCGAAGTGATTTTGAATGCCTATCTAGAGTGGGGCTGGGAAATCATGCTGCGGCGCATTGATGGCATGTTTGGGATTGCCATTTGGGATAACCGCACTCAGACGCTGTACGCAGCCCGCGATCGAGTTGGGAAGAAGCCGTTCTTCTACAGTCAACAAGGCGATCAAGTTTGCTTTAGCTCGACATTGAATTCATTGCGGGGTCTGCTGAAGACTTCACCCGAGGTCGATCCTGTCGCACTGGATGCATACCTAGCGTATCAGGCTGTGCCTGCGCCAATGACGATCTATCAAGGCATTTCTCAGCTTCCCCCCGCACACCAGCTCATCTATCGCTTTGATCAGCGCAGTCTGGAAGTGAGCCGCTACTGGGAAGTTCGTTACGATCAGAAGCTTCAGAATAAGTCCGAAGAAGAGATTCTAAACGACCTAGATGATCTCGTGCGTCAAGCCGTGCGTAAGCGACTGATGAGCGATGTTCCCCTAGGAGCCTTCCTCTCGGGTGGGGTAGATTCTAGCCTCGTGGTCGCGATGATGGCGCAGGAAATGAAAGAACCGGTGAATGCGATCGTCATTGGGTTCAACAATAAAGAATTTGATGAAAGGCGGTATGCGCGGCAAGTTGCAGAACACCTCGGCAAAGATAACGTCAATCTCAGCGAACGGGTTTTAGATTCGGATTCTATTTCTAACCTGCCGGAGATCATTTGGCATTATGGTCAGCCGCTTTCCGATGTGTCTATTATTCCGACCTACCATGTCGCCAAGGCCGCAAAGGAAAGTGTCACGGTGGTTCTGAATGGGGATGGCGGCGATGAAATCTTTGGCGGCTACTCCCGTCCGATCGTTGCAGGTGCCGCCGAGCAATATCGCAAGTGGGTGCCATCGCCTATCCGATCGCTTCTCAGCGCATCCGTGAGTCATTCGCCGTTCAAGACTCCGCGTTCTGTCTCAATGCTCATGGAAGCGGGTCAGCGTAGTGCCATTGATAACTTCGTCTACGATCGGGCCTTCCGCTCTCATCGGAGTAGTGCATATGCACCGTCTTTGAGTGAGCAGCTTGCAGGTTTTCATCCGGATAGTCTGTATCGATCGGTCTGGGAAAGCGCTGATGGAGTCGATGATGTCGATCGCGCTTTGTATGGAGATTTCAAGACATATCTTCCGGATCAGCTCCTCACCAAGATGGATACCTCTACAATGGCGGCCTCCCTCGAAGCGCGATCGCCTTTGCTAGACAAAAACCTTATTGAGTATTCCGCCATGATTCCGAACCATCTTCGGATTAAGGGATACACCACTAAATATCTTCTCAAGAAACTCGCCGCTCGCTACGTTCCAAAAGAAGTTCTTTACCGTCGTAAGCGTGGCTTCGTCATGCCGACAGCGACGTGGCTCCGGGGAGATCTCATGGGACAAATCCAGCAGGTCTTGACGAGCGATAGTTTCCGCGATCGGGGATGGTTTAATCCTGATTTCGTAACGCGAATGCTTCAAGAGCACCAGTCCAAGCAGCATAACTGGAGCGAACAGATTTGGACGCTTCTTGTTTTGGAAGTCTGGGCCAAGATGATGCTGGACAATACCCTATCTCGAACCGATCCCTTTGAGGCATTGCGATGAAAGTCCTTACGATCGGAATGCATTGGCTTCCAGAGGATGCAGGTGGGCTATGTCGTTATTACTACGACTGCCTGAACTACTTACCTCAGGTGGGGGTCGAGCTAAAAGGTTTACTCGCAGGACGAAGCTCAGTGGTTGATGAGTCGCACGGTCAGGTGGAAAGCTTTGCCCCGATTCAAAGCCCATTTCACAGGCGTTACTTTGCGGTTCGCAAATCCGTTAAGCAACATTTGAGTCAAGAACACTATGATTTGATTACGGGACACTTTGCGTTATATACCTTTCCGGTATTGAGCTACGCAAAGCGCTATCCGCTAGTGACTCATTTCCATGGACCTTGGGCGATGGAGTGCGAGGCGGAGGGCGGATCGAAGCTCACGAATCTTCTGCGCAAACGTCTAGAGCAAGCCTGCTATCAGGAGAGTCAGCAGTTCATTGTACTTTCCCGAGCTTTTCAGAAGGAGTTACATCAACGTTATGACGTACCTCTAGAAAAGATTCATGTGATTCCGGGTGGCGTGGATACCGATCGCTTCGCCGTTCGTGGGTCAAAGGTAGAAGCCCGATCACATTTGGGTTGGTCGCAGGATCGTCCAATTATGTTTGTGGTTCGGCGGCTGGCGAAACGAATGGGTCTCGAAAATCTCATCGAAGCGATGCAAGAAGTCAAGCGTCAGGTTCCGGATGCCTTACTCCTCATTGCAGGCAAAGGCGAACTTCATAACTCGCTGGCTGCACAGATTCAAGCGCTGGACCTCGCGGATCATGTGAAGCTTCTCGGCTTTATCTCCGATGATGATCTCCCGATCGCCTATCGCGCTGCTAATTTTTCCATTGTTCCGACGGTTACGTTAGAGGGATTTGGATTGATTGTCACAGAATCACTAGCTTCTGGGACTCCAGTTTTAGGCACGCCTATCGGTGGAATTCCTGAGATTTTATCTCCATTGTCGCCTGAATTGGTGTTTGCGGGAACTTCCCCAGAACATCTATCTCAAGGGATCGTCAAGGCACTGATGAACTTGGATAGCTTACCGAATGCGGAAGCCTGTCAATCTTATGCCAGAACTAATTATGATTGGCTCAAAATTTCAACAAAAATTAAATCAGTGTATGAGTTAGCACTGATATCTTAGACCCATGTCCATTTAATCTAGGCACAGGAAAAATGAAAGTTTTATTTGTAGATCAAAGTGGAAAACTAGGAGGTGCAGAACTGTCGTTAGTCGATGTGGCGAGTGCGTTTGGTTCTGACTCGTCAGTTGCATTATTTGAGGAGGGTCCCTTTCTATCGCGCTTAGAAGCAGCGGGCATTGATGTTCAACTCTTGAAAAATCGATCGATCGAAAGCCGAAAAGATCATGGACTCTTACAAGGTCTTAAGACTATGATACAAGCATTGCCACTAATTCAAGAACTTACAAACTTGGCGAAGGGTTATGACGTAATCTATGCCAATACCCAAAAAGCTTTTATTTTTGGAGCACTAGCCGGGCTGATTGCAAAACGTCCAGTGGTTTATCATCTACGCGATATCCTATCCTCTAACCACTTCAGTCAGATCAATATCAAGGTCGCTGTCTTTATCGCGAATCATCTAAGCCAGATTGTGATTGCCAATTCCCACGCAACGGCACAGGCTTTTATTCAGTCTGGTGGCAAACCGGATCTCGTTAAAGTGATTTATAACGGTTTTGATCCGGAAATGTATCAGTCCAGTCCAGCCGATCGAAGTCGGCTTCGACATGAGCTAAAGCTTGAAAATAAATTCGTCATTGGACAGTTCAGTCGGCTTTCTCCTTGGAAAGGTCAACATATCTTATTAAACGCTCTGGCACAATGCCCTGATTCAGTTGTAGGTGTCTTTGTCGGGGCGGCACTCTTTGGTGAGGATGAGTATGTCCAGCAGATTAAGCAGCAGGTGGTTGACTTAGGATTGACCGATCGGGTTCATTTTCTAGGTTTTCGATCGGACATTCCTCAGTTAATGGGCGCCTGCGATGTCGTCGCCCATACGTCTACAGCACCCGAACCCTTTGGCCGAGTAATTATTGAAGGGATGCTGTGTGGCAAACCTGTAATCGCAGCTAATGCAGGTGGTGCAACTGAGCTAGTGACTCATCGTAAAACTGGATGGATGGTCGAACCTGGTGATAGTCAACAACTGGCTAAAACTGTTATTGAATGTTTTGAAAATCAGGAGTTGAGAGAGTTGATCGCTTGTAATGCTCACACTCATGCTTGTCAGAATTTTCATGTCGATCGGCTAAAGGAGGAAATTTTAGAGACTCTTTGCATCTCTTAAATATAGATGAATTGGCGTTATAGCCATTCTCTACCGAGTGAGGTACACCTAGAGTCTTTTTAAGCATGGCTTCAGGGACTTAAAATGTACCTTACTAGATGTGAAACTGCTATATATGTATCTTGAAAAGATCTTTTTAAGATATGTGAAATACACTATTTCTATTTAAAATAAATTTATAATTATATCTATTCAAGGTCTTTTCATCTGCTTCTCGTAATTTATTAGCTCTATAAAATTGACTTCCTAATAGAAGAATAATGTATCCCAAATACATAAAACAGCACTTATTTCATCATTGAATTGATCACTAACCTGCGCTGCGCTGGGTTAGTGATCAGATCTCTTAGCAGTGATAAAATCTCGGGGTGTGACCATTCTTTGACTTTTCGCCTGCAGAAATATTTACAATTTAGCTACAAGTTTATGTCAGGAGATCGCCAATTTCTAGAGTGAGCGCACGTTAAACAGTAGCTAAGAGTACAGCTTTACAAGACCAGCTTTTCTCCGAACTCATCAATTTTTAAAATTAATCAAGCTAATATTTCTTCTCATAAATTTTACGCGTCCATACTGAAACTTCATGAAGAAATTGTTAAAATGTTACCATATTTATCTGGAGTGCTATGCAGATCATCCGTAAGATGTGTTTAGTTTGACTGATATTCCATCTCACATCCCTAATTTTTATGGCTAACCCCGGATCCCTCCAGTCTCCGACGACGCTTTTGACCTCTCATCTAGAAGCGATGCGACCAAGGCAATGGACTAAGAACTTCATTGTCTTTGCTGCGCCTCTGTTTGCGTTTAGCTTGTCGTACAAGAGTCTTCAAGATAGTGTCATTGCTTTTTTCCTGTTCTGTTTCATCTCCAGCAGTTTTTACTTACTCAATGACGTTCTTGATTATGAGTCCGATCGCAAACATCCGACCAAGTGTAAGCGTCCAATCGCGTCTGGTCGAGTCAGCGTTCAGGGTGCCGTCGCATTGGCAATCGCCTTGATGTCAGTTAGTCTAATCACAGCATGGACTAAGAATGCATCATTAGGGACCATCATAACGGTCTATGCGATCGTTCAAGTGGCTTACAACCTGAAGCTGAAACATATGGTCATCCTGGATGTTTGTACGATCGCCTTTGGGTTTGTCCTGCGGGCTTACGCGGGGGCGGCAGCGAACCAGATTGGATTGTCATCCTGGTTCGTCCTCTGCACGGCGATGTTGGCGCTCTTTCTGGCGATCGAGAAACGCAAAGCTGAATTGCGAATGAGTCAGATTAGTGGCAAGAAGACCCGAAAGGTCCTTCAGGAATATTCGACAGGGTTACTGAATCGGATGGAAAATGTCGTCACGACTTCGACGCTGATGTCTTATACCCTTTGGAGTTCAGGTCCGCACATGCGTGGCGCTTCCACTTCTTCGATGTTGTTTACGTTGCCGTTTGTGGTGTATGGACTCTTCCGTTACCAAATGATCAGTGAGCCGAAGGACAGTTTGGAAGAAGGTAGCGATCATATCCAGAAGAGTGAGCGACCGGACGAAGTGCTTCTGCGAGATCCGTCTATTTTATTTACGGTGATCGGCTGGGCGTTGACTTGTTTTACGATTCTCTATCTCAAGTCGAATAACTGGATTCGGTAAACATTCATTCCTTTACTTTGATGATGACACTTTTCGATCGGATTCTGATTCTATTGAAGCTTGGACCTGATCATCGATTTATGACACTCTCAACGATTTCTATGAAGTGGTTGAGCGAGAATCAGATTAAGGGACTGATTTTGGATCTCGATAATACCATTATTTCTGAGGACGATTGCTATCTATCCCCCGGAGTCGAACGTTGGCTCCAGCAGGTCCAAGATTATGGGATTCAGATTTTTTTGGTCTCGAATGGAAAGCGCGAAGCTCGGTTTATCAATTGGAAAGAGCGACTTCATCTTCCGGGAATTCATCAAGCTAGGAAGCCCTTTAAATCCGGATTTAAACGAGCACTCCGATCGATGAATCTTTGTCCTCATGACGTGATGGTGATCGGAGATAGTTTTCATACGGACATATTGGGTGCAAAAATCTCTCATTTGAGATGCATCCAGGTTGCATCACTTCCTCATCCGAAGCTGTGGTGGGAAAATCTAATTGGCGCTTATATTCAAAAGCCCTATCCCCAAGAATATCCATTAGACATAAATGAAATAAAAGGTAAGGTGTCTCACTGATGACAGATTTTATGAAAATCGGGCTGATGATTGTTTTAACAATCGGGAGTAATACGATCGCCCAACTCCTTCTAAAACAAAGCTCTCAAATTGGGACATTGCTCAATATATTTTTTATGGGTGGTGTTGGCTTCTATGGACTGAGTACGATATTCTATATGACAGTGCTCAAACAAGTCAGTCTTTCGATCGCTTATCCAACAATTATTGGAGCAACAATTGTTCTCACAACTACTCTTAACAGTCTTATATATCGTGAAAAATTATTTTCAAGTCAAGTTGCTGGCATCGTGTTAATAATGTGCGGAATTTATAGCATTTCAGCTTCATCAAAACATGTATAGAAATTGGATATCCATTATTGGAGACATTCTCTCCAATAAGATTGAAACTATGTTCACGTCAAATTGAATTACACAAATGTTAAATGTAAAAGAGATAGATAATGAGAAACATATTCTTGCACATAAGAAATAATCTATTTTATAGGATTTTAATTTTTTCGATATCCTTCCTAATATTGATAGCTGTTGGTATGCTCAGAGGCGGAGATACAGCTAATGTAGACCTATCTTATTTGTATTCGGCTGGAAAGATATGGAGTAATGGCAAAAGTCCTTATGTGTCGGACGAATTTGTGCAAATTGTGCGTCAACTTGTACCTAGTCGCGATGTAAAAGAGCTGGTTTTTGTATATCCTCCTTGGGGATCTTTGTTTTGCATTTTTATTTCTAAATTTTCATTTTTTGAAGCTACAATTATTTTTAAGATGACCAATTTATTGGCGCTATTTACGGTCATTAAATATTCATTGAAATCGATTTCTCCTGATCCCACACCATGGTCTTTTTTCTCAATTTTAAATAATTTATTTACAAGAAAGAATTGGATTTTCTCCAGTCTGATTTTTATCTTGCCACCAGTCAGCACAGTATTCTGGCTGGGCCAAACGTCCCTCATTGCATTAGCTGCATTAGTTTTATCTTGGAATTATTATCTTTCTAAGAGATGGGTTTTGTCAGGAATTTTCCTTTCAATAGCATCCATAAAACCACAGATAAGCTTACTTGTATTAATCTGGTTTTTACTTGAACGACAGTGGAAAATCCTTGCTATTACGTCAGGAATTTTAGTTCTTTCATGCATTCCTTCGTTTGTTAGTCACAGTAGTCTGGTTGTTATATCTGACTGGCTGAAGTCGATACAAGCGTATACGGCTACTCCGCTCAACACAGAGATGGGTGGAACCTATATGTTTACTGTCCGAAATCTCCTTTATTTAATGGGAGTTAAAACATTTAGTTTAATAGGAGTTTCAACACTCTTGTGTGGTTTAGTTTGGCAGTATAAAGATAAACTTAGAAGTGGCGATATACTTCCAATTATAATGATGATTGCACTACTCTTTTGCTCATCTCATCTTTACGATTTAGTCATGATAATTCCTGCGATGGCTGTTCTCTGGAAGTATTTCTCAGTTAGCGGAGTAAGAAAAATATTTGGATTAATTTCATTCATGATCGTGATGGCTCCAGCTAGAGTCTTTGATACGCCATTCTTCCTTGGATCTCGTATCTTAGTTGCAACAATCTTACTGGCAACTCTGATCTCGTTCTCATACTCATCACGAAAAGAGTACGTACAAAATGCATCCCGTTAGTGAACCTTTATCTTTGGGGCATTAGCCGGATGGATAGCAAAGGGTCCAGTGGTACATCACCTGCGCGATATTTTATCGTCTGAACATTTCAGTGTGATCAATCAATATCAAAGTAGCGGTCTTCTTTGCCAATCATTTGAGTCGGCTGGTTATTACAAACTCTCACGCAACATCTCAATCTTTCATTCAGGAAATACAGTTGTATAGCCATTGTTAATTATGCATTAGTAATGTTAGAATAAAGGCCGGTAAAAAATAAAATTCTAGCTTGAGTTCATAGATTTCAAATTTTCACCTTTAAGGCAAATTGAACTAAGAATTAACAGGATTTTATCTCACTCTTCTCTCAATTTAATTCAATATTCATGGTTTAAGCTACATGAGTCCTGAATATTTTCTAAAACGCACTACCTTTTTGTAATAGGAATTATGAATATTATTATCTTAGCAGGAACGTTATCTACTGAATTAGGCGGGATTGAGAAGTGTCTACTTGAGACCTGTACTTATCTTGTTCGTCAAGGCCATTCACTGGTATTGGTTTACGATACAGCAGGTGACCAGTTAGAGACTTATCGTCAATTATGTACTTCAGTTATTTGCATTAAAAGTTTTAAGGTTGGTATAAAGTTTATGGATGATGTAAAGAAGATCCTAAACCAATCGGCTGACCTGATTTATAGTCATTATTATGATAATTTCTTCTTCGGAATATTGATTGCTAGAATGAAGAAGATCAAGTTTTTTGTACATCTTCACTTACCTGCTCCCGTTGAAACCGGACAATTAAAAAAAATGAAGCAGGCTTGGACCTTAAGTCACATTGACCAGTATTTTGCAGTGTCTCAAGCAGTAAAAACTGACTGGATTAGTATTCTGAGGGTTTCTGCCGATCGAATAAATGTTGTCTATAATGGTGTAGATCTAGATAATTTTAAAATCTCAGATGACATCACAGCAATTCGAGAAAAATGGGGAATTGATGATTCTACTAAAGTTATATCCTATGTTGGTAGGCTTGAAGATTATAAAGGGGTAGAACATTTAATTCATGTGGTTGATCAACTTCGACAATCTAAATTTAAAGTGAAACTAATTATCGCAGGAAAATCAATTATTTCAGGTAATGAATATGAATATTCATTACATCATTTAGTGGATCGGTTAAACCTTGGTTCTTGTGTTCAATTTGTTGGACATGTGGCTAATTCTGAGGAAATTTATCAGTTGAGTGATATTTTAGTCGTCCCTAGCCTGTGGCTAGAAGCTTTTGGGCTAGTGATTGTCGAAGCAATGGCTTGTGGGATACCTGTTATAGCTAGCAGGGTGGGTGGGATACCTGAAATTTTATCTGGTGATTTTCAGTCGCAGATGTTTGAGCCGGGGGATGAAAATCATTTATTTCAACTATTAAAAAAGAGCTTAGATTGGCGGGTAAATGATCCGCTTCTTGGAAAGAAATGTCGTAAACATGTTATGGATTATTTCTCATCCTCTAAGACTCTATACAAGCTGGAAAAGCTTATTCTGGAAGATTGTCAGTGAATACATTGTCAGCGCATATATGGGGACAAATCTATTTGAAGTTAAATTGTGAAAATGTGTCGCTCTATGTTTGTATGAATTGAACAACTTCATATTCAGGCTAATTTATTCAAGATTTGATTAATCTATTCCCTTCTAGGTACAGCAAAACCGAATTTCATCCTATGATAAGAATATAATTTTTGCATTGATTAAGAGAGGTAGCTTTTATGTCTTTGTCTATTTCATCGCCACAGCCAACACAAGTTAAGGTTAGCGCAGAAGAAATTGCTCAATCTTTTTTATCGCCTCAATCTCTCAAGATTGCTGTCGATTCCATCTTAAAAGTTGGATATGTGATTTTAGAAGATGTCGTTCCTCATAACGTAATCGACTACTTACGACAAAAGATGGTACAGGATTCCGCCTATTTAATCGATCGTGGACGATGGAACACGGTTGGCAATGTAACGGGGCATTTGAACCAGGCGTTACCGCCCTTCCCACCTTATGTATTCCCTGAGATTGTTTCTAATGTATTTGCAGCACAAGTGACTCAAGCGGTTCTGGGGGAAGGACGGTTTAATCGATTCTATCGATCCAATACTAATGTTGCTGGAAGTGGGATGCAGCCTTTGCATTGGGATGGGACAGAAGGTTCACTAGTCGTCAATGTCAGTTTGGAAGATATTACAGAAGCCAATGGAAGCATTGAATTATGGCCTGGAACTCATTTACTACAGGAATCTTCTTCAATTAGTTCTGAGCCTGTTGATAATTCAATTGATGAGTTGAGCCGTGAATCTCGACGTGAAATCTGTCCACCTATACGAGGTAATCTTAAGAAAGGAAGTATCTTGATTCGTCATGAAAGCTTGTGGCATCGAGGAATGCCTAATCAGTCCTCTAATTCAAGATATATGGTTGCGATGATGCATTATCCAAAAGGTACTGATATAGGTTCTCCACTATGTTTCAACATAGGGTGTGAAATTGCTTTTAGCGATCGTGTTTTGCATCCTAATCTTAATTTTTTAAATAAACCGATTGACTATTTAGAGACTAAGGTTCCTTTTTTACAATGGATGCGAGAGAGTCTATACCGAGTCTCTCCTGCAAGCTATAAATTCTTGAAAAATTTTCATAAAGCTCTCTAAAATAAACTGTAGAAATAAATAGTAAATTTAAAACAGAGGTAAATCTTAAATTCAATTCGATGCAGTACATTACTGGATTTTATTGTTATGTTAGCTTCTCAGAAAATGCCCCTTGACGCTAAAATTAATGTTGCAAAAATGAACTGTGAAATTCTCGTCCCCTTTCTCAAGGACGATCAACTTATTTATTACAAAGATAATGGTATTGCGCTTGACCTCAGCATTACCTTTAGTCCTTCAATGTTAGCAAATGCCTACTTCTTTGGGCATCCCAAGTATGGGAACAAGTATTTTGAGACTGAAAACCGATCGCCGGAGTTTATCGATCGTTGGGAATCGGCGATCGGCATCCTAGACGACAAAATAGTGATTGATGTCGGCTGTGGCCCAGGCAATCTATTGGCGGCGATCGGTGGACACCCACCCAGAGGTCTTAATCGGGACCGACGTCAGTGAAGGCGCATTGCTTCAAGCGCAAAAACTTGGTTACACAACGGTAATCTCAGATGCTCAAGACTTGCCATTCATAGATCAATGTGCGGATGTAGTCCTATTGAATGCTGTCATGCACCATTCCGAAAACGCTGAAGAAAGTGCTCCGAGAAGCTGCAAGGCTGGTGCGTCCGGGGGCATTCTGACCACAGACATGGATCCCCAAAAAGGAGCCTGGGATTTTAAAGGCTTAAGTTTATTTCTATACAGAATCCGCTATCCACTGTACAAATTTCTTCAATCAGATTCCTACAAAACCCAAGAAGAACACATCCTTTGCCTCACGACCGAAGTCCACGATCAGCAACCCGGTGACAGCATTGAGGTCAAGCTCTACGAAACGGTCCTCTCAGAACTAGGATTTGACTACAAAGTGTGTCCGCATAATCATTTTATCGGTAGAGACGTCCTAGACGGCGTAGTCGGTCAACCGCCCCTGCGGTTTTGGCTTGGACAATGGCTTTCTGGAATCAAGTTAGGAACTAGAAACTCGGGACTTTCCATCATGTCCGTTGCACATCAACCGCTGAGAACTTGACCCATTCACTCAAATCATCATCAAAGTGTCGTTGTATTGCAGTGGCAAGACCTAGAGGTTCTGTTTGGGGTTGCTCTAAAATAAGGATACTGAAAGGAATGGCGATGATTTCAGATTCAATCGATCGTTCGTTTTTACGGACACGTTGTTGGTATCGCTGGGTGATTTGAGGTTGTAAGGGTTTGAGGGTGATGTTTTGTCATGGTGGGTGTGAGGTTTCTGAAGCCCAAAATTGGGACACTCAATCATGACAATCGTATTGTCTTAACCGTTGGCGGAGCCTCCCGGAACTGAACCGCTGTAACACCTGGGATGTCGCCGATCGATCGTCCGCCCCATCCTGATTTACCCCAAAGCCCCAATTCTAGGGGTGCTAATCAATCGGGCTAAGCGCTGACCAAACGATCGTCTGTGCCATAGTGAATCAAAGTAATCCGAATGTCCCTCATGGAAAAAATCTTACTCTACAGGAAATGTCCGATCGCTACAATGGCGAGTGGCTTCTCGCGAAGTCCTAGCATACTCCCTACCCAGGTGCAATACACAATGCCCTAGTCGTACTACTCAATTAACTACTCCCTAAGAACGTCCCAAAAACCACATCCTCTCATGTTCCCCCCTTCTCCTAGGCGGCAGGCTTCCCGAAGGATAGGGGGCTAGAGAGACCAAACATTTAAGTTACAATTCGCTAGATTTACTCCGATCGCGTACTCTCCGTGAAACCTGACCTTAGAAATAGGCCCTAAGAAATACAAAATCTTTATCGTTCTTCCCAAAGAAGTACCCGGAACCTTTACAGAGTCATCCGTATATACAGATTAGTATAGTTACATCAGGGAACTATACATATGAATGAACCCAGGGTATTTACGGATATATCACTAAGACATCTCGCCTTCATACCGATGCATTAAATTTTCTTCCACCTATCACTAACTTCTACATTCGGTAATACCTATGAACGGCAATCTCCTTAATCGAGTTCCAGCCCTACTTTCGTTTGTCATTCTTCTTACTTGTTTTGGGGTGAAGTCTGTCTCCGCCCAGTCCATCACCTCTAGCAGCCCTCAGACCCAGGTCAATCTCAGCCCCAACCAAATCGATATCAGCAGTGGAATCCGATCGGGCGGCAACCTGTTCCATAGCTTTGGCCAATTTGGCTTAAACGCCGGACAAGTCGCCAACTTCCAATCCAACCCAAATATCCAAAACATCCTCGGTCGGGTCACAGGCGGCAATGCCTCTATTATTAACGGCACCCTCCAAGTCACAGGCGGACCGTCCAACCTATTCTTATTGAATCCCGCCGGAATCATCTTCGGCCCAAACGCCCAACTGAACGTCCCCGCAGCCTTCACCGCCAGCACCGCCAACGGCATCGGCTTTGGCAATAACCAATGGTTTAATGCGATCGGATCGAATAACTACGCAACCTTATCCGGAACTCCGAGCACCGCAGGCTTCCTTGCAAGTTCAGGGGGAAGCCTCCTTAATGCCGGAAATCTCTCCGTCGCCCAGGGTCAAAGCCTCACCCTTCTCGGTGGCACCGTCATCAATACCGGAACCCTCACCGCGCCCGGTGGCACCATCACGATCGCAGCCGTTCCTGGGGGTCGATCGGTCCGCCTCACCGATTCCAATAGTCTGCTTTCCATCGAACTTCCCCTAGCCCCGAATGCCGCGCTAAACTCCAGCACCTTCACCCCCCAAACCCTTCCCGCCTTACTCACAGGTGGAAATCTAGCCAGCGCAACGGGCCTCACCATTAACAATGGTGTTGTGACCTTAACCGGATCGTCTACTCCTATTTCCACCACCGGTGGATCCCTAACGATCGCCGGAGGTCTGAATGCCGACGTCGGAGCAGTCGGAAACGGCGGCACCATCCGAGCCAACGCCGAAAAAACTCTCGTCACGGGTCGTCTATCCGCCGAAGGCGGAAGCACCAGCGGCAACGGCGGCTTCATCGAGACGTCAGGAAAAAGTCTAACGATCGCCCCTAGCACCACCGTCAGTACGCGCGCACTCCAAGGTGTGAGAGGCACCTGGCTCCTCGATCCTGCTGATTTAGAAGTAGTCGGAGCAGGTGGAACTGGAACGATCGCTGCTGGGACAAATAGTATTGCTAATTCCACTATTGCTGCGGCAACGATTGTCACCGCTCTCGACGGCAACAACGTTGATCTTCAGGCCACAAACAGCATTACTGTTAGTGCTGCTATCAACGCAACCCCTAACACCAGCAGCGGAAACTTAACCCTCACCGCACCCACCACGAATCTCAATCAAGCCATTACGCTAAAACCCGGTAGTACCTTAAATGGAACGGCTACAACGGTAAACGTCGGCGCAACTGGAACCGTCCAAAACGGAGTCGATGCAGCACTAGCAGGCGGAACCGTTAACCTAGCCGCCGCCACCTACACCCTCGCCCAAGAAGTCGCCATCAACAAAAACATAACCGTTCGTGGCGCGGCGGCCAATACAACAACGGTAAGTGGTAATAACGCAAGTCGAGTTTTTAATGTCCGGTCTAATATCACTGCGACTCTGGATAAAATGACGATCGCAAATGGCAATACGACTTCTAATCCCTACTCTAATAATGGTGCTGGTATTTATAATGAGGGTCAGCTCACCCTTAGCAATAGTATTATTTCTCAAAATACTGCGGCATCCTCTGAGCCCTTAGACGAACCCAGAGGAGGAGGAGTTTTCAATTCAGGGACCCTGAATGTTGTCGATACGGTTATCTCTAACAATACTTCCACTGCTTCTTCTTATGGTGGTGGTATTGCATCTACGGGAACACTCAGTATTAATCGAAGTACACTATCTGGCAACTCATCTAATAGGAGTGGTGGTGGTTTGATTAGTTTTGGTCCGGCGACGATCTCGAATACTACTATTTCAGGCAATACGGCTGGTATTGATGGAGGTGGCTTGGTGGACTATTCCGGTAGTAGCACTCTTACACTGATTAGCAACAGTACTATTTCTGGAAATACTGCTAAACAGAGTGGGGGCGGTATTCTTACTATCCATCCGATGAACATTGTGAACAGTACGATTGTGAATAACACGGCACTTAATAATGGTGGTGGAATTACGAACAAATCTCAGATTAATATAGCCAACAGTATTGTTGCAGGTAATATCAGTCAGACTGATTTCTCCCTCAATGAGATTGCCGATAAGGATGGGGGAGTTATGACTTCTCAAGGGCATAACCTAGTCGGGCAAAATTCGACTAGGGGAGGCTTTATTACAACAACAAGCGACATCCTCGTCCCAGGAGCGATCGCAGCCCAAATCGGTGCCCTCGCTAACAACGGCGGAACAACCCTAACCCACGCAGTCCTCCCCGGTAGCCTAGCTATTGATGCCGCCAATCCAGCCACCGCTACCACCACAGGTCAGACCGGAAACGCGATTGCAGGAGCCGCCCGAGACATCGGAGCCTACGAATTTGGTGGATTCCAGTTCAATCTTAGGACCATTAGCGGCACCCCCCAATCCACTGTCGTCGGAACAAACTTCCAGCCTTTAGTGGTCGAAGTCCGTCCAAATATCGCTGGACAACAAGTCGCAGGGGGAACGATCGTTGCCTTCACCCCGAACAGTAACGAGAACGGCGCAGGAATAGCCAATACAGCGGTCCAATCGGTCACGATCGACGCCAATAACCAAGCCTCCATAACTCCCACCGCCAATACCGTCGCCGGAACTCACACCGTCGTCGCCAATGCAACCGGGAACACCGGAACCGCACAAACCTTCAATCTCACGAATACCCCTGATGTCCCTGCGACCTTAACTGCAACCGGACCCAGCAGTCTCCCCGCTGGACAAACAACCGTTGTGTTTACGCCATTTGCAAATGCCTTACAGGTCTTAGTTAAAGATCAATATGGCAACGTGATTCCAGGCGCGGTGGTCAACTTCGCAGTTCCTACTCCAGGAGCCAGCGGAACCCTATCGACCGTCACAGCGACCACGGATGTAAATGGCTTAGCTTCCGTCAATGTCACCGCCAACACAGTTGCAGGGCGCTTTAATGCAACCGGAACCCTGAACGCCCTAAACGCCCAATACAACCTGACTAACTTAGCTGGAGCCGCCACCCAAGTCACCGTCAGCGGGGGTGGTCAGACCGCTGTCATCAACACTGGATTTACGAATCCCCTGCAAGCTACCGTAACCGATACCTACGGCAACCCTATCTCCGGAGCCACGGTTAACTTCACAGTCCCCGCAACCGGAGCCGGTGGAACTGTAGCAGCCGCAACTGCAACTACCAATGCTAACGGTGTCGCAACAACAACGGTAACGGCAAACGGAACCGTCGGAACCTACGCCGCAACCGGAGTCGTCACCGGATTGACGAACACGAGTTATGCCCTTACCAACGTCGCCAATCCCGCCAGCATTCCCGCCACGATCGCCGTCATCAACAACACATCCAACCAAAGCACAACCATCAACACCTCATTCACCAGTTCCTTACAAGTCCTAGTCAGCAACAACACAGGAGCGCCTCTAGCCAATATTCCCGTAACCTTCACCTTACCCAGCGCGATCGGCACCTCAGCCTCAATGCTCACCGTATTCACGAATGGAAATGGCATTGCCACCTTACCCGTCAGCGCACTAGGAACAGCTGGCACCTTCAACCCGATCGCCACCGTGAACAGTCTAACCACCCAATTCACCTTAACGAATAATCCCATAGCGGTCATTCCAGTCATTCCCGTTAATCCCGTTAATCCCGTCACGCCCAGTAACCCAGTCAGTCCTAGCAATAGCGGAATCTTGACCTCCGTCGAGCAAGTTCGCATCGGACAAGATCTACAACGATTGAATCCTAATGCGAAGACTCCAGCAGTGACAAGTGGCGGTTCATCGTCTCTCTGTATCGTTCGCGATCGAGAGGAGCAAAACAAAAACACCATCTTCGATCGTCAAGGAGACAACCAAAAAATCGCTGAAAGCCAAAAGTTACCCGACTGCAAACCCACTGAAAAAGAGACTTTAATTACGAAGTAACGATCGTTGAAATCGGTTTATTTACAGCACCCGTTGGCATCGCCTCCCGGAACGGGAATCCCCCTAAATCCCCCTTAGAAAGGAGGACTTTGAAAAAAGGTCTTGTTCCCCCTTTTCAAAGGGGCTAGGCAGGGTGGTTTCATTGTCAATATAAAAAATGAGGATGGACTGATAAACATATCAAACGGATCAGCCCATGACCCTCATAGAACAATTAAAGACGACTCCAGACCCTCGTGGCAAACGAGGTAAACGCCATCCACTCTGGCTTTTACTATTTGTTTCACTTCTGGGAAGCCTCTGTGGCTATTGGGGATATCGTCCCCTCGCAAAATTCTGTAAAAAACATCGTAAAACTTTTCTGAAGTTACTGACCTTAGATTCTGTTCAGGTCATCCTACCCTCCTATTCCACTTTTCGACGGATTTTTCAACTCGTCAATGCCCAAGATTGGGTCGATGCCTTCAATGTCTGGGCAATCGCTCACGCGCCTGAATTCACTGGAAAACTCTGGTCAATTGATGGAAAAAGTATTCGATGTACCTCCGTAGGCGGAAATACCTCTGACCAAGACTTTGCCATGCTGGTATCGGTCTATGGCCAGAAAGCGGGCGTCGTCCAGATGGAACTGATGTACAACGCTAAAATCAATGAAGTTGCGGTTGCTCAACGCTTAATTAAGCGAGTCACAGGCAATGCGAATTTAGCGAAATCTCTGCCGGGTGGGTTTAGTCTGGATGCCCTCCATAGCCGCACAGAGACCTTATCGTTACTGGCATCTCGTCACCGTCACTATATTGTGGGTCTGAAACGAAATCAAAAGAACCTGTATCAGCAAGCCGAGCGGCTCACCTTCACCACAGTGCCGTTAAGTGAAGCCACTCATGTTGAACAAAAACATGGGCGGCAAACTCGGAGAACCGTTCGAGTCTATGTCGCACCCGAACTGCCCAAACGGTGGGATTCGTCTAGCATTACGCGAATTATTTCGGTCACACGAGAAGGAACTCGTAAGGGAAAACCTTTTTTCCATGAGCATTTCTATCTGAGTAATTGGGATCTGGACGCCAGCAACTTTTTAGAGGAAATTCGTCAGCACTGGCAAATTGAAAATGGCTTGCACTGGGTGAAAGATGTGACGTTGAAAGAGGATTACCCACCTCGACGAGGCGGGTATGCGCCAATTAATTGGGCTGTCTTCAATTCGTTTCTCATCACCCTGATCCGACGTTTAGGCTGCCGAACCATTCCCGATGGAATTCGAGAATTGACGAATCAAGTAGAGGATGTTTTTCGCTTATTAACATGAAACCACCCTGCTTTTCAAAGGGGCTAGGGGGGGTCGGGTCTCCCAACGCCGCCAAAAAACTCCATCTATCTCTTAATTCCCTAATATTTTTAATTACTATGTCTCTCACTTCCGCCCAAAAAACGGTCGCTGCTACCACACTTTTACTTACCGCTGTGTGTAGCCTCCCCGCCCTAGCTCAACCTAGCCCCATTGCCCAACTCAAAACCGATCGCGATCGCCTCTCCCAACCTCAAATCCTCCCCAGTCCTTTGTCATCCCAGAAACCGACCATCGCCCCACCCACAGCCCTACCAACCAAACCCGAATTCTCATCTACATCCATCAACGTCCGCAAGATTGTAGTGACAGGAAGCACTGTTTTAAGCCCTACTGAACTAGCAACCCTAACCCAGCCTTTAGAAGGTAAGAGTGCAACCCTGCAAGACCTCCAAGACCTCTCCGATCGCATGACTCAAAAGTATCTCGATCGCGGTTACATTACCTCCCGAGCCGTTATTTCAGAACAAAAAATAAGCGGTGGAATCGTCAATATTCAAGTCATTGAAGGCACTGTAGAAAAGATTGAGATTCAAGGCAATCAGCGGCTAAAACCATCTTATATTCGCGATCGAATTAAGCTAGGCATTCGCAAACCCTTCAATAAAAATGAACTCGAAGACCAACTCCAGCTTTTTAAAAGCAATGCCCTAATCACCGACATCAATGCTAGTCTCCAGCCCAGCAAAGACCCCGGCAAAAGCCAACTCGTCGTCCGAATTAAAGAAGCCCCAGCGCTTACAGGTAGCGTCACCCTTGATAATTATTCGCCCCCCAGCGTCGGGTCAGAACGCATCGGCGGAACCTTAATCTATCGTAATCCCACCGGACTCGGAGATGAAATCAGCGCCACGTATTTCCGATCGCTTGCAGGCGGTTCTAACCTTTACGATTTCAACTATCGCGCCCCCGTCAACGCCATGAACGGCACCGTCCAACTTCGCTACTCTTCTAGCAACAGCAAAATCATTGATCCCGCTTTCTCTAGCTTTGGGATTCGCAGTCAAAGCGATTTATACGAACTTACCTATCGTCAACCCGTGATTCGATCGCCCCGAGAAGAACTCGCACTCTCCCTCGGCTTCGCATTGCAAAACGGTCAAACCTTCCTCTTTAACAATTCACCCACACCCTTTGGAATTGGGCCAGATGCTAATGGCAATAGCCGCACCCGCGTCCTCAAGTTTGGGCAAGACTATGTAAAACGCGATCGCAACGGCGCATGGTCATTACAATCGCAGTTTAACCTTGGGATTGCGGCCTTTGATGCAACGGTCAATGTCCATCCTATTCCCGACGGTCGATTCTTTAGTTGGACGGGTCAAGTTCAGCGCGTGCAGCAGTTGTCGCCGAATAATCTATTGATCGCCCAAGCCGATATGCAGCTCTCCCCCGATAGTCTTCTACCCTCACAGCAGTTTACAATAGGTGGCGGTCAGTCGGTGCGCGGGTTCCGTCAGGGGGTTCGATCGGGCGATAATGGCATTCGGTTTTCATTAGAAGATCGCATTACCATCGCATGGGATAAAAAAACAGGTCGGTCGGTGTTTCAAATTGCTCCCTTTGCCGATCTAGGAAGTGTCTGGAACAATCCAAACAATCCAAACCCTTCTAACAATCAAAATTTCTTAGCCTCTGCGGGCCTAGGTCTAATCGTCGAACCGACACCTAATCTCTTAATGCGATTAGACTATGCGGTGCCGCTAGTAAACCTCAGCGATCGAGGGAACAACGTCCAAGACAGTGGATTGCACTTCAATCTAGGCTATCGATTCTAGCCAAAAAAATAGACTTCGGATGTTGGCCCCGATCGAGGCCAACATCCGAAGTCCGCACTTTGAATTGAGAATACTGAATGTGGAGCTCTTACTTCTCAATTCTCAATTCTTACCTCTTATCCAAGGGCAACCCATAGTACACAGGCGATCCTTCAGAAGGAGCCGTCATACAGGTCGTAACCGAATCAAAAAAGCCCTTAAGAATGGAC
>JAYVVL010000376.1:0-8826 GCA_043787035.1 Synechococcales cyanobacterium | reverse complement strand
GTGCGGCTGAAGATCCTGAATTTGAAACCTTCTACACCAAGAATATTCTCTTGAACGAAGGTATTCGAGCATGGATGGCAACTCAAGATCAACCCCACGAGAAATTCGTATTCCCTGAGGAGGTCCTCCCCCGTGGTAACGCTCTCTAACACTACTTTTACAGGTGGACGCGACCAAGAATCAAGCGGATTTGCTTGGTGGTCTGGTAACGCTCGCCTGATCAACCTTTCTGGCAAACTACTCGGCGCTCACGTCGCTCACGCAGGACTTATTGTCTTCTGGGCTGGCGCGATGACATTGTTTGAAACCGCTCACTTCATTCCTGAGAAGCCGATGTATGAGCAGGGTCTAATCCTGCTTCCTCACATCGCGACGCTCGGCTGGGGTGTCGGTCCCGGTGGTGAAATCATCGATACATTCCCGTATTTCGTGTCAGGGGTCCTTCACCTGATCTCTTCGGCAGTACTCGGTTTGGGTGGTATTTATCACGCCGTTCGTGGTCCTGAGGTGTTGGAAGAATATTCCACTTTCTTTGGCTATGACTGGAAAGACAAAAACCAAATGACCAACATCATTGGGTATCACCTCATCCTGTTAGGTGGCGGTGCATTCCTATTGGTGGCCAAAGCGATGTTCTTTGGTGGTGTCTATGACACTTGGGCACCGGGTGGCGGTGACGTTCGCGTCATTACCAATCCAACGCTCAACCCTGCGATTATCTTTGGCTATCTCCTCAAAGCTCCCTTTGGTGGCGAAGGCTGGATTATCAGCGTAGACAACATGGAAGACCTGATCGGAGGTCACATCTGGATTGGCTTCATGTGCATTGCCGGCGGCGTTTGGCACATCCTGACGAAGCCTTTCGGTTGGGCACGCCGTGCATTGGTGTGGTCCGGTGAAGCATATCTTTCTTATAGTCTTGGCGCATTGTCCCTCATGGGCTTTATCGCTTCGATTATGGTGTGGTACAACAACACGGCCTACCCTAGTGAATTCTTCGGTCCGACAGGTCCTGAGGCTTCACAAGCACAAGCGATGACCTTCCTCGTTCGTGACCAAAAGCTGGGTGCGAATGTCGGTTCGGCTCAAGGTCCAACGGGTCTAGGTAAATATCTGATGCGATCGCCTACGGGTGAAATCATCTTCGGTGGCGAAACGATGCGCTTCTGGGACTTCCGTGGTCCTTGGTTGGAGCCTCTTCGTGGACCGAATGGTTTGGATCTTGACAAGATCAAGAATGACATTCAGCCTTGGCAAGCTAGGCGTGCGGCTGAGTACATGACTCATGCACCGTTGGGTTCGCTGAACTCTGTGGGCGGTGTGGCAACGGAAATTAACTCGTTTAACTACGTTTCACCTCGTGCATGGTTGGCTTGTTCTCACTTCGTCCTTGGTTTCTTCTTCCTGATTGGGCACCTGTGGCACGCGGGTCGTGCTCGCGCAGCAGTGGCCGGTTTTGAGAAGGGAATTGATCGCTCGACTGAAGCAACGTTGGCGATGCCTAATCTTGACTAATTGCTGATTGCAAAATAGTTGATACCTTAAAAAAAGTGGACCTTGAGCGATCGGGGTCCACTTTTTTATCAGCGCGGTCTAATAACCGAGGACCGTCTGAGAAATCTTCTGGGCGATCGGTAGATTAGAAAGGTAACAGTCTTCTACAAAATCTCAAGATTCGATCGAACATATTCTCTGAACAAAATCAGGGTTTGCATCCGACCTTCCGTTTGGATACGGACCATAAACTCAGCAACGGCCTGCACGATCGGAAACCCGGAAAACTGGGGACTAAACGCGATCGAAATATGCAATACGAGATGCTCGTCTGTCGCCCAACTCCGCTACAGTAGCCTCAAACTTAGCCCAATCTACATCCTGAAAATTGATTTTTTCTCCTGGATAGACGACCATTTGTCGGAGTTGAAGAGTCACCATGAGGCATTCACTCACAAAAGATAGCCTCATTATGACGTCAGGCTTTCAACCCCAAATGACCGACCTCAAGCCTTCTTAATTCCCCAAGGGAACCTCTCAAACTATAAAACCGTCGTTACAATCAATGGGTTAATCGACCCCGCACATCATAAATTAGGCCATCATGAAGAAGAACCGAGTTGGATTTGGCGGTGCGATCGCCCTTGTCCTAAGCCTCCTAGGAGCAACTCCCAGCCAAGCTGCCGAGCAAGTCACGCTGCGCTTTGGTCCCTTTGAGCAAACCGTCAAAATCAGTGAAATCGAAACCTATGCCAAAACTGGAGAGCTTTCCCCAAACCTCCAACTCTTCGGAGTCTTTCTTACGCCTGAAGTCCGTAAGGGACTCAATGCCAAACTCGCGATCGACCCCAAAACAAGTGGTGCTGTCGTCGGAAAACTGCTGCAATCCCCCGCTGGACAGCAGCTTATGACCAACGTCCAAAGTGCAGCCCCCGGACTCACTCCTGAACTCCTCCAAGCAGGAGTCAGCCTCGCCGCTCAACAAATTGGTGGACTTAATGCCATAGGTGTTGCCAAAGCCATTCCTACCCAAACCATCACGATCGATCTCTCCCAAGCCGTCGCCCTCGGATCCAAAATCAACCTGAGCTACTGGAAAAGCCAAGCCTTAGGGACGCTGTTAGAGAAAAGCCTCGTTGTTGAGGGTTCACCTGTAAATTTTAATTCGGCGATCGATCCTACCGCTCCCGGACCGATCGCCTATTCAAAACTGAGCTACATCCTGGCTGACCGTGCGCGAAACGATCGTCCTCTGCCCGTGGATGTCTTTCTCAGCAGCAAGCCTAGTCCGCAGACGCCTACTGTTGTCATTTCTCCAGGATTTGAAGCGAGCCGCAATTTTCTAGGGTATTTGGGCCAACACCTAGCCTCCCATGGGATTAACGTCATCGTAGTCGAGCATCCCACCGTCATTCCGATGTTCCGATTGACGTCGGTGGATCTTGAAAAGCTTTTGCCAGCCCAGGAGTTACTCGATCGACCGAAAGACTTGCAGTTTGTTATGAACGAATTGGGACAAGAATCTATGCTGAAAGGCAAGCTGAATCTTAATCAAGTCGTCATCGCAGGACATTCCATGGGCGGTTACGACGCCTTAGCCTTAGCGGGCGGCGAACTAAATTTTGATGAGTTACGGCAGTTTTGCAATCGCAGCCGGATGATCAGCAGGTCTCCTGCCGATTGGCTGCAATGCTCTGGCAAAACCATTAAAGAACGAATACTGAACCTTCGAGACAACCGGGTCGTCGGCGTAATAGCCCTGAATCCTGTAGCGGGACGCATCTTTGGAAGCTCAGGTCTCTCTCAAGTCAAAACGCCTGTCCTGATGTTGACCAGCACGGATGATGGCCTGACGCCGACCTTTGATCAGCAGCTTCAGCCCTTTATGCAGTTGCCCCAGCCGAAGTACCTGCTTACGGCGATCGCCGCCACGCATCTCAGCGTCAGCGATCGGCTTAATGTCGGCCAAACCTTAGTTAAAGAGCGCACCGGGCAGGAAATGGAGCCTTTGCGCGCTGCCGTGCGGGGAACTACCCTTGCATTTGTAAAACAGTTCACCGCCGAGGCCCAAACCTACAGGCCCTATCTCACGCCTGCCTATGTCCAATCACGATCGACGCCCGAAATTCCCCTTCGTCTTAGCTCCGATCTTCCTCCAAGCATCACCCGGTTGCTGAACATGGCAGGCATGTTTTAGGCTTCGGGCTGAATCAATCGTTAGCCAGTCGGCCCCAACCCACAATTCTGAGGGCTTTGGAGAGTTATTGACTAACGCATCGCACTCATTGTGTTACGCCAAGCGAGGTCTTTGGCTAGCACCTGTAAGGCCCGTTCTTCGGGTTCAGAAAAGAGCTTGGATTGGATCAGCTCTTGCAAGACCTGGTAGGTCAGTTGCTTCGCAAAGATTCCCCCGGCTTGGAGCAAATGGCTGTAGTAAGTAAACTGCGATCGACCGTCTTCATTTCGATGGAAGGCATGGATTTCGGTATCTGTCATCTTGACCACAGGCGTATCCACCGGAACCACCACGCGAGGGATGCCTTGATGCCCAAAAAATCCGTCCATATCTGAATCCATGCTGCCAATCAGAACCGTACTAAGCACTGTTCGGGTCTCAGCAATCAGATCGGGTGCAAAGATAGGATCCGGTTCGCTGGTGAGCCGAGGGCCGAGATTGTTGAAATTGGGGTTGATGAGCTGCGAGTTGTAGACTAGCGCTACGGCCCAGTGCTTTTTGCCATCTTCAAGTTTGACAAACGTCCCAAATCCGTAATCCTCCGATCGCGGCGCATCCATGTAATCGGTGAGTTCATCTACCTGCACCAGATAGTCGCAGTGAGAGTTGGACTTGACGACTTTGCCGACGCGCATAGGGAGTCTGGGGGTTGAAAGTTAAATGAGTTCAATTGTTCTAATATTAGTTTAAGTTGCTGAGTTTAAATCGCTGGGGTTTCGTCTCGTTTGGCGCGATACCACCAGTCCCGATCGTTCGGCAGTAGCTTGACTGGGTACACGGTAATGACGATCGGCTCTCGACTTTCTTGACCGACGATTTCGACGCTGTAGGATGGACTGTTTTTTGTGCCCATATCCACCACGAGGCGTTTGCCGACTCGCCTCCAACTGGGTTCCTTTCCGCGCCATTCCATTCGGCAACAAGGGTAGGGCAACTGTTCACGATCGAAAAGGCGACAGCAGGGACCGATAATGCGGTAAGTAAAATGACAGCCAGGACTTTGGAATAAATATCCCGTGGGCAACGGATGAACCGCAGCCTCTCGGTGATTGATTTGAGTCCATGGAAATCCAGTGGTTCGGGATGGATTTGGAAAGTTCACAGCACGCCCTAAAACCTTACAATTAAGATGTCTATATCAACGAATAGAGTGGTCACCATTGGTGATCGACTTCCGTCAGTGTACCGTGAAATTCAACCAGCAATCTAAGAATTAAACGCTAGATGTAGCGGGTGTTTTGTGAAGCAAGCGGATCCTACCACTAAATCTGGTTTATTATATGATGGAGGTTTAGTTCCTTTTGCATTGGCTTGGGCTTGGCAACAGTCCCAAGTGCAGTCGCGTAAATTGGACCCTAGCCTGCCGGATGCTTTGATAATGTTAGAGCATCCTCCGGTATACACGTTGGGTCAGGGTTCGAGTTTGGATTTTCTTAAATTTGACCCAAAAACCACTCCCTACGAGCTGCATCGCATTGAGCGGGGAGGAGAAGTAACGCATCACGCGCCGGGTCAGTTAGTTGGCTACCCGATCCTGAATCTGGAGCGTCATCAAAAAGATTTGCACTGGTATTTGCGGCAGTTAGAAGAGGTGATGATTCGATGCATTGCACACTATGGGTTGACGGCCACTCGCATTGACGGATTGACCGGGGTTTGGATTGGGGATGAAAAGGTGGCGGCGATCGGCATTAAGGTCAGCCGTTGGATTACGATGCACGGGTTTGCGTTGAATGTCTGTCCAGATTTAGCGGGGTTCGATCGAATTATTCCCTGTGGGATTGTGGGGAAGTCAGTGGGATGTTTGGATCAATGGATTCCGGGGATTACGGTGCAAGAGGTGAAACCTATGGTCGTTCAGGCATTTGAAGAGGTCTTTTCGATCGCGATGCATCCTACGACGACGGGTTTTACAAACGCACCTCATCGCAGACTCATTTCACATTAGCGATTTCACATTAGCGGTCTCTCATCTCTCAATTTCTGAGGCGCAAGTCCTTCAATGGGCCGATCGGCAGTTCAACGATAAATTTGGTAAATCCTGGCTGGCTTTGAACGCTGACCTGACTCTTTGGCATGGGTTCTTGCACGACTTAGCGTTGAGTGTTGGCTTGAGTATTAAGTTGAGTATATGCCTTAGATTTCTCCTCGATCGAGCCAGCCTTGAGCCAAACAGATCGCCTCTTCTCGGGTTTCAATCATGCCTTCTGCCTTCGCTATTTGAAGCGCCGACAAAATTCGGCCAATCTGCGGACTCGGCGGTAAACCCAGACTGTGCATCAAATCTTGGCCTGACAAAACGGGCATCGGGTGAGCCACGACATCTTGAGGATCCAAGTATCGGTTAATCAACGGTCTCAAGGACGAAAGATCCATCGGCTGGGCCATGGCGCTAATCATCAGGGCCGGGAACGCGATTCCGACTTTCTGGAAGAACCCGTACTGCGATCGGCGAATCTCCCTAACCGGACTGGAGTCAAGGTTGCTCACACCACTTAAAGTCTCCAACGCCAAACTGTTTTTCAGTACAATCAGAACGGCCTGAATCTCCGCGCGACTATACTTCAAGCGCCAAAGTTGAGGTTCTGCGAGGTCTGGATCGGGAGACATGAGGCAGGCAAGTTTAGCAATGGTCAGCCAGGTTCGAGTGCTTCCCGAGGGTTCTAACTCCTTATTGGAGAGTTGACTCGCCTGATTCTGCGATCGAATGCGTTGAGACACGGCTTCAGCAAAACTGGGCCAGTCAGTCCGCAAGGCTTGGAAAACCCGATCGATCGACCCCACTTGATTCATGCGTTCTCGCGTGATGTGGGGCAGCCAATCAGCCAGTAGCCCAGCGTCCCAAGCCGCACAGAGCTTCTGCGTGCCTCGGGATGAACTCAATAAATAGTTCAATTCAGACTGCACCCGTTCTGCCGCAATGTCTCGGAGGAGCGGCGCAAGTTGCCCTAATGCTGTTTCCGTAGCGGGATCTATTGCAAAGTTAAGCTGTGCCGCCTGACGATAGGCGCGCAGGAGCCGCAACGGGTCTTCAGCCAAGTTTTCAGCGCTAATCATCCGCAAAATGCAGCGCTCTAGATCCAAACAGCCTTGCAGTGGATCAAACAGTTCCAAGGTGTGGGGATTGTAGGCGATCGCATTCATCGTAAAATCGCGTCGTCTGAGATCCTCTTCCAGCGAATCCCCAACCTGTTGGGCAAAATCTGCCGTCCCCTGTGGGAATACCACCCGCGCAATCTGCCGCTCTGCGTCCAGCAGCACAAACCCAGCCCGGTAGTGCCGTGCGATGGTTGCAGCAGTTTCCACTGCCCCTTTAGGCATCACAAAATCCAAATCCAAATAGTCAGAGTGCCGCTCTAAAAGCGCATCTCGAACACTTCCCCCCACCAAGTAAGCCTGGGGCGGCAAAAAATCGATCTCAAAAGGCCATGTCCTGGGCGAAAGTGCCGAAGACCCCAATGTATGGTGCTGCAAAACCGTTAAAACCTGTGCCAACCTGATGCCACCTTTAGCAAAGACGAGTGGGCGAGTTAAATTCGCCTGAGTTAGAGTATCAAAAAGCAGGGGTTGTATTCTGCTTTACTTTAAATCCTTTAAACTTGCCCCCTCATTCCGTCCGATCGTGGACCACAGGAGAACCGACTCATGTGTATTTGCATTCACTGCCACTATGTCGATCGCTGCTTGACCTACCATGCCGTTGAAGGCCAGCACCAGCAACCTCACCTTACGCTCCAGCCGACCTTCGAGCCGACTGAACCCAGTATCAATGTTAACATTCGCGAACATCGTGACTATATTGAAACGGAATGGGATGTGGTGGGATGTACAAGCTTCAAGGAAGAAAAAGGTAAATGGTCTCGTCTCCGTCCTGGTGAGACTATCCCAACTTAAGGCCATACTCCTGTGCTGCAATTTCTGTTTGGATTGCGATGTCTCTACGTTATAACGAGGCCGTCGATTAAACCCCGGAGAATCTTACAGAATCTTTATGAAGATTTGCCGAATTTAGGCAGATTTCCTGACAGAAAAACGCTGAGTTTTGGGCACAGTACTCCATAAGATTATCTACCCTTAAGATGGATTGACTAATGATGCATCGTCATGCTCTAATTCGGCACTACTCCAAGTGGTGTCTGCTTTCAATTTCCTTGATGAGTTCAGTCTGGGGAGCAGAGATTTTCGCTTCAACTCCCGCTTCAGCGCAGTCTGCTGCTTCGGAATCGTCCGTCTCTCAAAAAGCCCCTAGTGAAGCAGCAGCTTTTAACCTGGCTCAAGAGTATCTTCAGTCGGCCCAGAAGAGCGCCCAAAAAGGTCAGTATGTTGAGGCGATCGTGCAGTACGACCAAGCCCTCATCCGCTATCCGTCCTTCTCGAAAGCCTACTACGGTCGGGCCATGGCGAAGACTGCGTTAGGCGACCCGCAGGGAGCGATCGAGGATTATACCAAGGGTTTGAAGCTGGATCCGACCAATGCCGTCGCTTTTGCCCAACGGGGAAATCTCCGCTATCAACTGGGTGATCGGGCTGCAGGATTTGGCGACTGGGATTCGGCTTTGAAGATTGACCCAACTTTGGTAACGGCCCGTGTGAACTTGGCCTATGACAAGAGTGCTAACAGTGATTTTAAGGGATCACTAGACGACCTCAACCTAGCTCTTAGGGATGACCCGACCCATATTGCAGCACTGGTCAATCGTGCGTACGTCCATCAGCAACTGGGCGATCGTGATCTTGCACTGACCGATCTCAACCAAGCAATTAACCTCCGAAACACCTCCCCCGAAGCCTATCTCAATCGCGGGATGATCTATAGCCAGATGGGACGCAGCGAGGATGCAGCAACTGACTTTACTACGGCGCTGAAGTACAAACCCAGCTACCCCGAAGCATTTTATAACCGGTCCTTGGTCTACACCGCTCAAAGTAAGTTTGACCTTGCGGCGGCGGATCTGACTCAAGTGGTCCAACTTCAGCCCAATAAAGCGGACGCCTATTTTCAGCGCGGAAGTCTCTACGCCATGGCTGGAAACCGAGCGGCGGCGATCGCAGATTTCGAGCAGACCCTTAAGCTCAAACCTAACGATGCTGAGGCG
>JAYVVL010000375.1:0-3142 GCA_043787035.1 Synechococcales cyanobacterium | reverse complement strand
CTGCCTGATTCACACAAGCAGGAGATAGCAATGAGTACACAAGTAGGACTGTGGATCGACCACGAGAAGGCGACGATCGTGACGGTTACAGAGCAAGGCGAAGTGATTAGCGAGATCCTCTCGGACGTGGAAACACAACTCCGACGGTCTGGCGATTCACCCTTGAAAGGCTCCTATGAAGCCCTTCAGGTACCCGCCGACGATCGCCGTCAGAAGGTGCTGACGGGAGAACTCAATACTTACTACGACGAGGTGATTGGGCAGATTCGGGATGCAGACTCGATTCTAATCGTCGGACCAGGTGCCGCGAAGCACGAACTGCAACAGCGGCTAGAAGAAAATCGGCTTGGCGCAAAGGTTGTCGGGGTGGAAACCGTTGATAATCTGACCAAGCCTCAGCTTGTAGCAATGATTCGTCAACACTACTTTGCCAATTGAATAGCAACCGTGAAGACCTTACAGAGTGGAGCAACCCGAAATGAATGTCCAAGAACTGATAGACACTGCAAGGATGCTAACAGCCAACCACAAAACTCAAACAATTAAAGGAGTTGCAATATGTTAATCAAAGCCAAAACCCTCGAAGGTTTCAAATTGAATAGCTTCAACGGTGAAATCGGGAAGGTCAAAGAATTCTACTTCGACGATCAGCACTGGACGATTCGCTACCTAGTGGCCGAAACCGGAGGTTGGCTGACGGGCAGACAGGTGCTGATTTCCCCGTATGCGCTTGGCGATCCGGATAAGGGAAAGCAGTGCATCACCGTCGATTTGACCAAAAAGCAGATTGAGAATAGTCCATCATTGAACAGTGACAAACCCGTATCGCAACAATTTGAGACGGACTATTACGGTTATTATGGCTATCCGATGTATTGGGGTGGCTTATACATGTGGGGAGCTTACCCCTATATTCAACGAGATCGCGAACAATGGCCTAAATCCACTCCAGCAGAGAAACAAGGAGATCCCAATTTGCGCAGTACTCGTGAGGTGAGTGGCTATCATATTCAAGCTACAGATGGCGAGATCGGGCACGTCGAGGACTTTATCATCGATTACGAAACGTGGGCGATTCGGTATCTAATCGTCGATACAGCCAATTGGTGGTCGGGGAAAAAAGTTCTGCTTTCACCGCAATGGATTGAGCGCGTGAATTGGGGTGAGTCAAAAGTCTTCATCAATCTGCCCCGCGAAATCATCCAACGATCGCCGGAATATAGACAGGAGATCCTGCTAATGCGGGATTATGAGACTCGACTGCATCAACATTACAATCGCCAAGGGTACTGGGTTGATAACTCGAAGGATCTGGTGCAAATGCTATGAATGCACAAGACCTTATAGACACTGCAAGGATGCTGGTTGCCGACTACAAAGGTCTGCTGGCGATGGATGAAAGTAATCCAACCTGTAACAAACGATTCGCAAAGCTAGGTATTCCCCAGAATGAGGAAGCCCGACGCGCCTATCGAGAATTGCTTATCACCACGCCCGGTCTTGGTGAGTACATTAGTGGCGCGATCCTTTACGATGAAACGATCCGCCAGCAAAAGCAAGATGGCACTCCCTTTGTGCAAGTCATCACCAAAGCGGGAGTCATTCCCGGCATTAAAGTTGACACGGGTGCCAAGGAGATGGCAGGTCATCCTGGAGAGAAGATCACCGAAGGTCTAGACGGATTGCGCGATCGCCTCCAGGAATATTTTCAAATGGGCGCTCGTTTTGCCAAGTGGCGGGCGGTGATTACCATCGGCACGGGCATTCCCAGCCAAGGTTGTATCGCCGCGAACGCCCAAGCGTTGGCGCGCTATGCCGCTTTGTGCCAGGAAGCTGGACTGGTGCCGATTGTGGAGCCAGAAGTCCTAATGGAGGGGGCGCATACCTTGGAGCAGTGCGGCGAGGTGACGGAAGATGTTCTGCGATCGGTGTTCGGTCAGTTGGATCTCCAACGGGTGCTGCTGGAGGGCATCATCCTCAAGCCCAATATGGTGCTACCAGGATTGACCTGTCCCGAACAAGCATCGGTGGACGCAGTTGCTGATGCCACGGTGCAGTGTCTGTTGCGAACGGTTCCCGCTGCTGTACCGGGAATTGCGTTTTTGTCGGGCGGTCAATCTGCCGAACTGGCATCGGCGCGTTTGAATGCCATAAATATTCGCGGCAATGAGCGTTCACCTACGGTGGGGCAAAGCCCATCGCCTTGGGCATTAACGTTTTCCTTTGCCCGCGCCATCCAGCAACCCGCGCTGGAACTTTGGCGGGGTAAGGAGTCTAACGTGTTGGAGGCACAACGGGCTTTGCTACATCGATCGCAGTGCAATGGAGCGGCGCGTCAGGGCAAATACACTGCGGCAATGGAAGGGAAGGGCGCATGAACACCATCAATAAACCATTAAATCGGGTTCCAGAAGTCATGATTTACTTTTGGATCATCAAGGTTTTAGCGACAACCGTTGGCGAAACCGCAGCAGATTTATTGTCTACGATACTAGGGTTTGGTCTAGCAAATACTTCCTATATCATGAGTGGGATATTGCTGATTACGCTACTCAATCAGTTGAGGCTAAAACGCTACGTTCCAGTTAGTTACTGGCTTGCGGTCGTTCTTGCCAGCGTTGTAGGCACACTCATCACCGATCGACTAGTGGACAAGCTCGGAGTGAGTTTGGTAACAACGAATATCATTTTTGGGATTTCCCTAGCGATCGTTTTTGCGATTTGGTATGCCACCGAAAAGACACTGGCAATGCACTCGATTAATACTGCCAAACGCGAGATTTTCTACTGGATCGCCATTTTACTGGCATTTGCATTAGGGACTGCAACCGGAGATTATCTGGCAGAGGCACTGAAGTTAGGCTATTTCCAAGCTTTATTACTGTTTGGTGCGGCGATCGCAGTTACAGCCATCGGTTACTACTACTTGAAATTAAACGCAGTTCTGGCATTTTGGATTGCCTACATTTTGACTCGTCCTTTAGGCGCATCACTTGGTGATTTGCTGACCCAACCTCACGCAAATGGTGGTTTGGGCTATGGATCGACTAAGACCAGCATCCTGTTTCTGTCTGTGATTGTCAGTCTAGTGGCTTATCTAAGTTGGAAGCAACAGCGAACTAGAGCAATCACAAATACATAG
>JAYVVL010000374.1:0-3149 GCA_043787035.1 Synechococcales cyanobacterium | reverse complement strand
GGACCGCATTTCCCGATAATTTTTTTATTGATACCGATTTTGTATCGCGGCTGAAACCTAATGACGTTAGAGCTTTCAGCGGATCCAGTGGTATAATTGAGGGAAGAATTGTTGAGTTTCGAGATTGTTTCAGCTAACATGAAAAGTAATACCGCCCTTAATTGGGCACTAGTCCAGATCTCAATCTTGGGAAATCAAAAACCTTTGGCCTGCAAAACTTGGGGTTTATTGATTGTTAGAGAAGAGACACTGGTTGAACAATGCAAACCCGATGTGGCTTAAGCTACGTCGGGTTTTTGCCTTTGAAGAGACTCTGCGATGATCGATCGTGCGGCGTCAGTTAAGAGTCTGTGACGGGATATCCCGCGCGATGTCGCAATTTGGCGAAGCGCCGTCCATTCGTCGGAAAACAATTTGATAGTGTTGGGTTGTTGGCACATATGGAGAATCAACATTCATCAGTACTACCCATAGTGTAGCTGTTTTTCGGCGATCGATCACGATCTAATCGTGAATTTTTCTCTAAGCCCTCCTAACGTGGCTTTTGCGATACAATTAATTGTGATTTTTCGATTAAATAGATTTAATTTAAAACTGCTGTAAGGCTTGTATTGATTGACTTTAGCCTGACACAAATGTAAATAGACCGTGACGCTTTAATTTAAACACTTGAATTTAGTGTACACATATTTGTAGAGACCACCTGTTAATTGAATAATTAAGCAAGCGTTTATTATTCAATTAACTAATCAAACGCCCAAAACTTGCGCCGTCGTTAGCTTTGGCTTGGGGAATGTGTTTGAGACGATCGCATCAAACCTCATCAATTCCATTCTCCGCTAACAGTGCCCGGAGCCGTTGGGCTTCATCTCTAAGCTGTTGATTGTCATCTCGGTAGGCTTCTAACTGAAGAAGTTGAACATTATCGATCGCGAATCCTTCCCCTAATGTGGCGAGGTCTTGGGTTAGCTGTTGGATCCGACTAGTTAGGCGATCGTCCCTTTCGGAAGCTGTGCGAGTCACGCCGAAAGCGTCATCAAAGCGCTGTTCTAGAGACTCTGTGATGAGTGCCCATGAGAGGGTGAAGGCGTCCTTACTGCCCTGATATGCCCGGAATAGCCAATACGCCGAAACGACTTCGAGCGGTAGGGCATTGATGCGAGTTTGACCGCGCCGCCCTGGTACCGATTCCACTTCGATGCTGTCTGGTTTGTAATCCGTATAACCCTCTCCTAGCATGGCTTTAGGGTTCTTAGAACCTAGAAAGCGTAATGCGTAAACGGGTGCATCTTTGATCGCTTCCGCCGCTTGCGCTTGGCTGATCCGATACTCGCCTGTTGGCAGTCGGAACGCTTCGATCGTCAAATCCCCAATCCTCACCAGGGCGCGGGATGCCTTAATTTCCGTCATTGGCCGAGTCCTCTGTCTTGGTTTTGTGTCCGCCGCGAGTCTCCCCCAGAGGCTTGAAATCTGGAGAAATGCGCCCCGAAGTCTTCAGTAGATTGATCAAGGCATTCTCTAGCCACCGATTAGAACTAGTGTTCTGTTCTTTCGCGAGAGATTGGATTTCCTCTACAAGCCTCTGGTCAAGGCGGTATGTGGCGTTTTTTCTGGGCATCTGATAGGCGGTCATGTTCAGTTCCTTAATGATATTCGATGAGGCTACTTTAACCTATATATATGGCAATGTACAAGTACTTTAGATTTAGTAAACCTATACAAAAAGCACATTTTGATAAGTAATAGTGAATGCAAAGTGCTTGTACATTGCATTAAATAGCTGTTATATTGATTGCATGGAAACGAAACAACCGAATCGGACCTCACCGAACTAAAGGCTTGACTCTCAGGGAGAGCGGAAGGTTCACGGCAAGCCTGAGAAAGTGCCTCATTAATGCAGCTTAGAGCGTCGTCTCTAACCAGTCTCAAGCCTGGACAAATGCAGAGATGACAAACAACCTTCTCAATCAATCCCCATGACCCACGTAATCCTTTCCAACGGCTTCGACGAAAAACATATCGCCTTCCCAACTCTCGAAAGATTCCAAGACTACCTGAAGCAAGTCCGACTGATTGAACCCGATCGGCGCTGGGCGATTTTGGAGTCATGGGACCGATAGAGACCGCGCCGGGGCTGAAACATTGCCACATTCAAACCACTTATTCAGGCCATTAAAAATGATTGCTACTATCGCTCAAATCCAAGACTTCAAGACCGCCAAGACGACCCGCCTAGTTAGCTTCGAGAATTCCAACAGCTGGCTGAAACGGCACGACGATGAGGGAACAAACATCGTTCAAGCTGGGTACAAACTCAACCCCAGCGCGATCGAAGTGCGCAGCCGTGATGAACAGAACCCGATCGTAGTGGTCGCAGGACAACCGCCGCGAATGTATGGCGTCAAGGCTTGTACCGGAAACTACACACCGATGAACGGCCTATCCAAGATCGAGACCGCCCGTGATAGTTTCACTGCGCTGCTACGTCCTACCGACCACGAGCGGGATTTAGTGGTAGTCGCTAGCCACTGGGATGTGGAGAATTTGAAAGCTCTTGAAGCCGCTTTAAAAGGGCAATACCGGGCCATGGTGAACGGGCAAGAAATCCGATGCAATGTTCTTTCTGTGGTCACAGTAGAGGAAGGGATGGGCAGTTATCACGCTGTTAAATCCCAACTCAAACCCGGCTCTACTTTGGTCATTGAGATGGGCTTTGGTACCTGCGAATTGTGGCTAGTCGATGAAGGTGGAACACCTTACGACGGACGGGCGATCGATAAATTGGGCATCTCTAGTTTGTGTTCAGAGTTGATTCAGGACGCCCAAATCCGATCGCTGTCCCAGGACAATGCCAACGCAATCACACCCGCGTTCATCAGCCGATATTTAGCGGATGGTCATCCATCCCGAATCAATGCCGATACATGGACCAAACTCAAAGGGCAATACGCAACGGAACATCTTAAACGGTTGCAGGCAGAGATTAAGAACGAATGGGCGTCGAAGTTACAGGACGTTCCGAACATCATTTTCACGGGTGGCGGTGCTGGTTTACTGGCATCCATTCAGCCGAAACTACGTCAAGTGTTCATCATCCCTGAGAACCCTCAGACGGCATCTGTACGCGGTTCCTACGATCGTCAGATGAG
>JAYVVL010000373.1:0-8853 GCA_043787035.1 Synechococcales cyanobacterium | reverse complement strand
GTTATGGGCGCGTTAGCGAAGCTTCCCATAAGGGCGATCGTTGGTTCCGGTGATGACTTAGGCTGCTCAACTGCGATCGGTTCTGGGACAGCTTGGGACACCCTGACCTGTTCAGGAACCGATTCAATGCTTACGTTCGGTACTGTTTCGATAATTCGTGTGCAATCGTGTGTATGACTGCATACGTTTATCGAAAACAGTGTACGAATGTCATTGTGGTGCCTACGAAGTAACTGGGTAATGCACTGTGATGCATCCATTCCGCAATCCGTTGCAAGGGCTTGCAAGATATCGCTTGCATCATCAGGGATGGAAATGTTCTTCCGGTGTTGACCCATGACCTAAACCCCGACCTTAGCCATCTGAGAATCGTAAGCACCGATAACGCTTGCAACTTGAGGCCGATCGGGAAGGGTGAAGAACTCAACAACACTCGGTTTGACCGACTTCAGAAGTGCGGCTCCACCACCCGTCAAAATCAGATTCACAAGGTTCTGAGATTGACTTTCATATTTGGTGGCGATGTGCGCTTGAATCATCTCGAACCAGGCGTTGACGTGCTTGCGTTTGATAGCTCTCCATTGATCGGCGGATAGCTTACCCAAGGTTTCAGATTGAAGCGCAGCGCTGATGAGTGAGAGGTTCACCGAAGTCGAATTTGAAGTGATGCCTAAGCCTGCTTTGACTGCTGGATCAGATGCAATCGTATTCACCAACTTAGCGACACCCAGCGCCGTGACGGGATTACCATCAACGACCTCGCCAGATTCATCTATCAGCCATTCCTCAGCAGTGCCGTAACCAATCTCGATGAGAAGGCTGTAACCCGCTTCTAATTTAGGTTTGACCGCTTCGTAACTGCCTAAGCCCTCTAGGACTGGTAGCACTTGGGTGACGGTACATTGAATCGTTTCACCGTTGCGGATAACCTTGTATTGCCCTGTGAGCGCGGTTTTAAGGTCGCTTAGGTTGCCATAATCCCAATGACTTGCAATCACGATTAGGTCACGGCCATGGTCGGAAGGTCGAAGGCACGCAGCGAAGGATTCTTTAGCGGTGGCAATCTTGTCTAAGCCATGGATGCGCTTATGGTCGGCTAGGCAAGCCTTAGAGCCGTACCAGCGCTTAGAACTTCCAGAGATAACGATCGGGTTCTCATCATCGCCTTTGGCCATCATGTTGATTGCCTCAGTGAAACCAGCCTGGATAACCAAGATACCTTCGGAATCGTACCGTTTTAAAAAGCTGTTACTGTTCTCGAAAGAAATTAGACGGGTCGTCTTGGCGGACTTGTAGTCAGTGATTGGGGCGTTTTGAGCGATCATTGGTTTGTCCTGAATAATGGTTTTTGAATGGGGCGTGTTGCAGCCCCGGCGCGGTCTTAGCTTTACTTTCCAGTGTCAGCCGGGGCAATAGCGATCAGTATGTCGAGGGCGTCGATTAGCTTCTGAAGGGTCTCGCATTCCACCCGGCCAAAGGCATCGTCGTACGACTCAGACGGCGCATAGTGCCCAATGTGCGCCTGAACGAATTCGTGAAGCGTCGGTAGCACGCTGTAGATGTCGGCATTGTCAGCGATGACCATTGGAGCTTGTTGAAGTTCCAGGTCTTTTAGTTGCTCAGCCGTTAGACCTACAGCAGCGATCGTTGTTTGTGCATGGTCCGTCATTGCAATTGCTCCAGTAGGTTTATCAATCAAGTGGATTGTTTGAGTGAGGCAGTGTTTCAGCCCCGGCTCGGTCTCTAGGTTTTAGCTGACCCCATATTTGATCGCCGCTAATAAGTCCTCTTTTGTCGGTTTGAAGTTGCCTCGAATTATCTGGGGTTTAATGGAAGCATTATCAATAGCATTAGCATTAGCGATCGCCGCTAATACGTCCTCTTTGTAACCTCTGTAAGGCTTGGCGTTGATATTTCCCTGGGGGACTGGCTTGAATAGGGCGTGCATTGCTTCGACGGTCTGAAGCAATGCCGCGTAAGCTTCTTCAACTTCTCGCAGCGAGTCAGGATCGAGGTCTGCGATAGAGTCAGGATCGATACCGCTAGAGAAGTAAGCGGAAGCCTTAGCCAGGTCTGCACTCAGACCGTTAAAGCTTTTGATCGATTCCGAATCCGAATATAAATCCTTGAAGTTCATCTGAATTAAAGTCCTTACTATTAGTAGGTGGATGTTAGGCGGCGATCGTCTGTGCTGTCGAGTAGGGTAGTTCCCAAGGATTTAGCCGTTGGTTAGCCGTAGCAAGGTCGATCGCCTGCTTGAGTTCGTCTGGAGTGGATGCGGTGAGCTTCCGGCAGGTGGTTAAGTCGTTGACTGGATAAGCGTAAAACTGCTTTGTAAGGCGGTTCCGGGAGCATTCGTAGTTTTTATAAATCATGATTTCCAGCATTGAGAAGGTTGTCACCCATCTGCATTCGTTGGGGCTTTGGACCCGCTAGGCACGACGGCGCTAGGCTGCATTAATGTCGGTCTTGTTTTTAGAGCATCAACCCAATGGCCAGCGAATCCTTGTGAAGGTGTTTCACCCCCGGCGTTGTGGTTTGCTCTCCACTCGCTTGAATATATAGTAGCGTGTTTCTTTTCAAACTGTACCGTATTGATAATCAGACTTACTTATGCAAAGAATCTTTATGTGAAGACTTAAGACCCTTATGTAGAGCGATTAAATCTAATCAAACTGTACCGTATTGATATAACATCTTCTTATATCAATACGGTACAGTTTGATTGCTATACTATGGGGGCAAGTCTAATATTCAGGAGAATCACCATGTACACCGCCGAAATGCCGCGCAAAGACACCAAACTAAGGCTTGACGATCGAATCCTTCTGGCTCTCCGAGAGAAAGCCAGTGAGGACGGTATGAGCTTCAATGCCTTGTGTGAGTCGATCCTGTTTAGCTTTGCTAAGGGGTCGGGGAAATTGCCAATCGACGCTGAACCCTTAACCGAAGGGCGCGGCGGCAAGCGTGAGGGCGCGGGGAAGCCTCGACGATCGCCCAATGATGTGGATGCGATCGGTAGTGAAGGGGAGGGCGATCGATGAGTAGTGAAATCAGTTTCAACCCTGACGCTTTAGCCCTGCAACCGGGGGAGTTGACAATTCAGTTGACAATTCAGCTAACAATCATTCAAAAACTGAAGTACGACATTTATCTAGCGCGTCCTGAAGGGGATTTTCTTTCACATTTAATTGAAGAAATTGAGCGCATTCCCGAGCCTGATGGATGTCAAGCCTCAACAGCACATGACAAAGCGGAATTCGCCAACATCGTATTGGGTGTTGCTGCTCTAGAGCAAACCGTGTCTCCAGAGGCGATCAGGTTGGTTAACCAAGCACTCGAATATCTCATGCCTCGAATCCATTTCTTTTGGAGAAGCTTGCAGTTGTTCAAGGCTGTGACTCGCTATGCAAATGCCCACAGCGTCGAGCTTCCTGAATCAATGCGGGATGCTAAACAAGCGTTTGGATGCTCTGTTTTAAGAGCAGTTACAGCCCCGAAATATGATTCAAAAACTCCGTACAGAAAAGTCCTCACAGAAGCAGCAAAAGCTCTAAAAAAGAAAGAGAATCCATTCGGTGATGCCTGTCCAGAAGACCGAGAATTTGTTCAGTATGCTTTCCAGTTCTCCCACTGGGATGAAGAAAAAAGCCTTACTGAATCGTTTTCGCCAAATAGTGAGCGGCAAAGGCTCGGTGCCTTGCGAAAGGATATTCGCGATGCACTCTCGAACTATGGGCGATCAATGAGGACATTAAGCTCCTACTACAAGAACACACCAAACCTAGTCTCGGTTCAGGTTGATTCCCAAAAACGCCAACACGTCATTGGACCGAAAGGTAAATTGTTTTTAGTCGAATGAAAAGCTGTTCTTTTTTGGTGCCTGCTATCTTTCCTGGAGAACATTCAATATTCTATTTAGCAGTAGCACGGGAATAACATTCAGTCCCCCGTAAAGGCCAAAAATGAAAAACCTGTTGAGTCCCACCGCTGTCAGGTTCACCCCTGAGCAACTCGATCGCATCCACCGGGAATCTGCGACCACTGGCATCCCAAGAAACCGCATTGTTCGGCTGGCGATCGATGCCTATTTCTCAGATCGATCGGCGGCGTAAATGCTCCGCGTTCACCCTTGTCCAGTCCGCTTAAAAAGCAAAATCCCAGCAACGCTGAAACGTTCTGGGAGCGGGCTTTCTAGCCATTTGTTCTTATACAATTCAATACCATCATAACCCACATGAAACGACTGCACAACAGTAGACCCCCTGCCACGGGTCTGATCGATTTGACACAGCTCACATGGACCAAACGACGATCGCTGATGGTCGATATGCACATTTCCCTGAACGATCGCATTGCTGAACTTGGAGGCCGTCACCATGGCTAATTCTCAAATCACCGACTTCCTGACGGGCTTGGGTTACGCTCCTGACGACGCGATTTACATCCGGCTACTCCCCGCAAAAGGATTCAATCCGGACTCTTCAGAACATCGGGCATTGTTCCCGAAACTAGCCTATGAGCGCGAACATCGAAACGGCGCTAAAGCCTGGGTACCTTCCAACAAAAATCTCAAGCTTCATGATGGAGCTTTGATTTGGCAGTGCAAGAAAGGCGATCGCCCGATCAAATGTTCTGATCCATGGAAATGGATTCAAGCCCAATCTCAGGAAGGCTTCTGCCCTTATATTGTCGTCAACCCAGGCGGCCAAAATAAGAAAGAAATCACCACAGGACGAGTGGCTTTCTGGGAACACGACGAACTCGATAAACCCACCCAGATCGAGCGGTTTATGGAATACGCCGATCGTTGGGGCGGTGCAATGGCAGTCGAAACGCGATCGAGCATCCACTGCTACATCCGACTGGATCAGGAATTACCCCCGAACTTGATTCAACCGACCCTAAAACGGGTTATCGCGTTGATGGGTTCCGACCCCTCGGTAAATGATGAATGTCGTTTGATGCGGATTCCAGGATTTGACCATATCAAAATGGTTGATACTCCCTCAGGATGGCAGACTGAACGATTCCCTATCACGCTGCTTCATTCGTGGGATGGAACGTTTGCCTCGTGGGATGAGATCGATCGGGAACTCCCCACAGAAGCGCCGAAGCCTGAACCGAAGCCTGCGCCGAAGCCCTCGACACTATCAACAGTGAGCGATGCAGGTATTGGTGAGATTCTCGCTAATGACATCCTTCCCCGGCTGTCGGTGGAGCAGATTTTTAGCTGGACAGGTCATGATTTCCAAGAAGACAGCAGCGGCAAACTGAAGGGGAATTGCCCATGGCATGACTCACAATCTGGCACATCGTTTTGGGTCACTCCATCACAGGATGGGGGCACACATACCGGAGCCTGCCCGACCTGCACAGACAACAAAAAACTAAACCCGATCGCATACCGATATGCACTGAGAACTAACAATCCTCAGGCTGGACAGCCCACCGGACGAGACTTTATCGAAGTTGTGAAAGAGTTGGCGGCGGATGCGGGTGTTCAGTTGCCTGCATATCAACCCGATCGAGTGAAGGCGATCGACTCTGCCCCACGACCACCGGGGGAAGAACTATGGGATTGTCTGTCTTCCCACAATCTGCAACTTGGGAGATGGCACTTCCCCAAGGAAGGCGAACCTTCATTCGTTCCGCAAACAAGCTTCGATTTAGAGATCAGTAAAATTCTTGAAGATTTCACGGGCGGCGGGATTGAATTTGAGGTGAAATGGTTAGAGCTATCGACCGTTCGCACCCGTCGCGCCCTAGTCAAAACCGCTGAAATGCTTACTGTGAAAGATTTCATAACTGCTCTGACCCGTGGTGTAAAAACTCACCTAACTGCTAAATTTAAGCCGGGTGATCTAGCGGATCTTATTCAAAACAGAAAGACCCAATACACTCGTGCTGGGGGCGTAGTCTATCGTCTAGCCGATCGAACAGGTCAGCAGGACGATGGAGTATGGGCATTTGAGAATGCTCAATTCAAGCCCGATGGTACCCCGACCACTGAACAGGAATCGCGGTGGATGTTTAATCAGTCTCTCGGGGAACTGGAAAAAGTCCCTAGTCCAACGATCGCTCCTCAGAACCCCGAAGCATTGGGAAATCTGGCTAGAGCCGTGGAAGGATTCTTTCATGCTGAAACGGTCCCATTAGCATGGTTCGTGTGTGGCTACACCACCGCGACGATGCAGAGACAGACGGTCATGAAACAAGACCACGCATTCCCCCAATTAAACGTCTTTGGGGATGCAGGCGGCGGCAAGACGACGGCGGCGAAAGTCGGAGCTTCTCTAATCGGGATGCATGGCGATCGGAGCATCATCACCCGCTTCTCCGAATCCCTGATCTATGAACAGGTGAAATCATTGGGCGGCGTTCCTCTGATCTTGGACGACCCTGTAAAAAAAGGGATGAAGCAGGAGTCGCGGGATGCGGTCGATAATTTTCTCTGGTCAATGTACAACGGCGTTTCGCGGCGGGTCCGGGGCAATGAACAGACTCCGAACACGAATGTCATCGTCACGTCCAACGTCGCATTGGGGGAGGGCAGTCAGGCGATCGAGTCGCGACTCCTGAAGATGCACTTCCCGGTTCGTCCAGTCAATGAAGCAGGATTCCCCGCGCTAGAAAAGGCGATGGGTGAAGCTACGGGCGGACTCTCCCAACTTCTCGCCATCCAATACGGTCGCGAAGCTGTTAGAGAAATTCGATCGAGGCTCCTAGAGCACCTAACCGGATCACACTCCCGAATCTCGCTATCCATGGCACTACTGGTCTATTTCACTCAGAAATTCTGCGATGTAGCCGGGGTGAACTTTGACGCCTTCGATTATGCCGTTAAGCATTTGTGTCCGACTGCCAACGATTTTGAGTCCGATAAAGACTCTCTCACCGATTTTTTGGAAAAACTCGCCATCATGCGATCGGAAGGTTTGGTTGGCGAGTGGAACCTAGTTCAGGATAAAGCCGGGGATTTGGCAATTCACCTTCCCGGTATTTGGGGCGGATTTCAATCTCGATTCAACCCCAACTACTCGCAACAATCGTTGGAGCAGCTTATCGAAGGGCGCGGAGGCGCTAAGGGCGCGGTACGGCGATTCGTTGGTACAAAGCAGGAATGCGTAGATTATAGAAAGGCCGTGAACGTCTGGGAGATGCAAGCTTCGGAGGCTAGAGGCCCAGCCGCGCCCAAGAAAACCGAAAATCGTAAATCAATAATCGTTCCCCGTACGATTGCAGCGGCGGCGGGATTCTCATCTGACTGTGGAGAGTCGGACGAGAATCTCCCAACCATAGACGCTCCAGCACCCACGAATGATCCTACTCTAGAATCGTTGGCGAAGCCTCCCGGCATGGGAAGGATAATCCCCCAACCCACGACTCCGGTCGTGTTTACGTCTCCTTTACCTGTGGGGACATGGGAGGCTGATGGACCCGATCCATGGGCAGAATCAGACCTTGACGACGCTCGAATATCCATCCAAAACAACCCCACGGCGGAGGACAACTTTAAGCCGCTGATTCCCCGATCTCAATGGAAACAGGTAGGGATTAAGGAGGATGAACGATGCGCCGCTTAGAAGATTCCGACCTGATGAAATCTAGTGAGGTCCGGGCGCTGCTGGACATCTCAAAGCGAACCCTCGATCGCTACCGTGCTAAGTACTGGCACAAAGGTGTTCATTACCTAAAGCCCGTTCAAGGGTGCAGGTACGTGAGGCCGATGATTTTGGATTGGATGATGCACCGACAGGAACCAGCAGTGCATCAAAACGCCATGGAAGCATGGCTAGCCGCGAACCAAGTTCCCAAGACTCGTAAACGAGCAAGTTAATCTCTGAAGCCCTGATATCGGGGCTTTTTCATGGCCGATCGACTCTGCTACCTCAGTAAAAAAGTTTGCTACCTCACGAATGGCTTTGCTACCTGCTTTGCTACCTCGTAAGGTAGCGCTGAAAAGCATTGATAAACAAGGGTTTCAGGACTTATGCTACCTTGCTACCTCTGCTACCCCGAAAAACGTGCCTTTCCTTTTTTAGATATGATGAGGGCGTGAGAAACCCGCAAGAGAGGCGATCGGATCCATGACAGTCGCAACTGACCGACGAATGACGCTACAGGAATTCTTGACCTATGACGACGGCACGGATAAACGGTATGAACTTGAAGATGGGGTTTTAGTCGAGATGGGAACTGAAGCCACAATCAATACGGAAATCGTGATGTTCCTCATCGAAACCTTCTTGAAGGTTCTCTCCCGTAAACGCATTGGGATTAAGCAGCACATGGAAGTACGCAGCCGCTACGCTACCGCTCGTGACCCTGACTTAATGATTCATTCAAAAGATTCAGCAGCGGCGATCGAAGGTTTGCCCCAAGCCTGTCTAAAATATGCTGATCCAAATCCACTTATCGCGATCGAGATTGTCTCCCCTGGTTCTGAAGGCTCCAAGAACTTCAAACGGGATTATGAATTAAAACCCCGTGAGTATGCTGATCGGGGTATCAGTGAGATGTGGCAGATTGACCCAAAACGGGAATGGGTTAAGGTCGGTACCCTGACCGATGGAGAGTACCAGTTCACGACATTCCGGGATGATGAGGCGATCGTCTCTGTCACCTTCCCCGAGTTGGCACTAACAGCGGCTCAAATATTGGGGGCATGATAATTGGTATGATTTTGGTATACCAGTTCTAACAACAGTGAAAACCCTTGATATACAAAGATTTCAGGTATCTGACTTAACCTTGGGGTAGTAGGGGTCGCAAGTTCAAATCTTGTCATTCCGATTATATAGAACCCGCTCTAAGAGCGGGTTTTGATGTATCTAGGGTCCATTTCAAGCC
>JAYVVL010000372.1:0-8861 GCA_043787035.1 Synechococcales cyanobacterium | reverse complement strand
AGCGATGGTTTGGGCGATTCGAGTGGGAGAATGGCTAACGGTTCAAACCCCGATTCCGATTAAGAATCACGGTCGCAAGGCAAAAAGTGTTTTTCGAGTTGGCTGTGACTATATTCGAGATGGCATGATCAACTTCACTATCGCTAGACAGCAGCTATTGCAAGCCATTCAGTTTTTGTCCTGTACTTAGGTAACTTTTATCTGATTATCCTGACTACGACTGTAGTGTTTTCAATGCGGGGATGTCTGTCCCGTGGATTCCAGAGTCAATCCCAAGGCAGTTGCGAATCCTGTGTAATTAATTTTGGCTCAGCCCATGACTCCAAATTTGCCCTCGCAGTGACCCTAGAGCGGGTTATGTAACGAAACCGATACACCAGTCATCATTTCTGGATCACTACTACACCAACCCCAGCGTTTCCTGTAACGATCGACGCATTACTGTAATTGGAACATCATCACAGCCTGTCCAAATTCTTAACGCTTCAGCGCCCTGCTGGACCAGCATTTCCAACCCATCAAACACAATCGCACCTCGGGTTCTAGCCTGTTGTAAAAACAGAGTTGGACTGGGTGTATAGATCAAATCATAGGCGATTGCACCGGGTTGAATCTGTTGTGCTTGCGATGCGGTTAGGGGTGACGTTTCTGTGTTCGGAGCCATTCCGATCGGTGTAGTATTCACGATCAGTCCAGCATTCGGTAATAACTGACTCGTTGCATCCCAAGGGTGAACACTAAGGCGATCGTAAACCAAGGGCACCGACTGAAAACTCTGACGGAAATCTGCTAGTTTGGACTCATTGCGCCCCACCACTTGAACCCGTCGCACGCCCAACTGCGCACATCCCACCACGATCGCCCGTGCCGCACCGCCATTGCCCAAACAGATCGCTGTTGTCTTAGACCAGTCTCGATCGCTATCGTCATCCAAATCTAATAGTGGCGCAATAAACCCCGTAATATCGGTGTTGGTGCCATGCCAGCCGTTCGGTCTCTTCCAGACGGTATTAACCGCACCAATGGAACGGGCCAAATCACTAACGGAAACCAGATGCGATAGAATCGCCTGCTTGTGGGGAATCGTTACGCTAAAGCCTTGGACGCCGATCGCCTCAAAGCCGTCTACAGCAGTAGCAAGATCGTCAGGTGCAATGGGAAACGCAACATAAACAAAATCAGCATTCATCTCAGCAAGTGCCGCATTATGCATCACAGGGGACAATGAATGTCCAATAGGATGGCCAATAACGCCCAATAGTTTGGTCTTTCCAGAAATCATACCGTTACTCCGCGATACGGGCACTCTGCAATAGGGTCAGTCTGCGATAGAGTCACTCCGCGATAGAGTCACTCCGCGATGGGAGTTGGCTTTACCAATTCATCCGTATTCAACGTCAACTGGACATCGCCGATCGCCGCCTCATCTAGATGCAGTTCCGGCAAAGCAGACAAATCCACTTCCTCGCCTTTGAGTGAATCCGAACCGACCTTGACGGTGTAGAACTCAGGCTTTACCCGCTTGATAGGCAGATTGGCCACGAGCGCCGTCACCCGACTATTATTTTCAAGTGCAAAATCCATGGCATCGGCGTCGAGTTCCACGTATTTAGAAACCACTTCTAGGATTTCCTTTCGCATTGACTCGATCATCTGCGGCGTAAGATCAGAACGATCGTGAGCCAATACCAATTTCAATCGGTTTTTGACATCAATGCGACTGTTGCGATCGCTTAGGTTTGGGAAGAGTTTTTCAAGGAGTTCAATAATCATGACGCAGGTACAGAAGTCTAGAGGTCAGACGTAATCTAGGGACTTAACCCAAGGGTTCAGCATTAGAGCGCTTTGGTGAAGAAGTTTTTGATTTTTGAGAGCAGACCGTCTTTAACCGTCAGATCTAAAAAATCTACTTTCTCACCTTCCAGCCGTCGCGCAATATTTTCAAAAGCACTGCCCGCCAAGGTCGGTTCACCAGACAACACCAGCGGTTCACCCTTGTTCGTCGAAACAATCACCTTCTCGTCATCAGGCACCACCCCAATTAATGGAATTGCCAAAATCTCCTTCACATCCTCCACCGACATCATGTCATTAGCGGCCACCATTTTGGGTCGGAGCCGATTGATAATCAGGTGAGTTTTCTTAATATTATTTGCTTCGAGCAGACCGATCACCCGATCGGCATCGCGCACCGCCGAAATCTCCGGAGTCGTGACCACCAGCGCTTCCGTTGCCGCTGCGATCGCATTTTGGAACCCCATCTCAATCCCAGCCGGAGAATCCACCAGCACGTAGTCAAACACCTTCGCTAGCGCCGCAATCAACTGCTTCATCTGGGCCGGATTGACCGAATCCTTAGTCCGGTTTTGGGCCGCTGGCAAGAGGACAAGGTTCGCACGGCGTTTGTCTTTGACGAGGGCTTGTTCTAGACGACATTGCCCTGTGAGGACATCCACTGCCGTATAGACTACGCGGTTTTCCAAGCCTAGGAGCAGGTCCAAATTCCGCAGCCCAAAATCCGCATCGACCACCACCACTTTCCGGTTGCGCTGAGCTAGCGCCATCCCGAGGTTAGCGGTCGTGGTGGTCTTGCCGACACCACCTTTTCCTGAAGTTACAACGATTACACGACCCATGGAACTGCGCGCCAAATTGGTTTGAAATGCCTATAGAATATACGTCAAAATGAACTGCGTTGGGTCAACTCATGTCTGCACAAGTTAGCGCAACGTCTGAATTCACCCGAGAAGGCGTCTACGTACCGCCCAATTCAGCCCGATCGGCCAAACGAATTTTAGTCAAACCCAATCTCGGCTATCCCGTCGGTGCGCCCGTTACCGTCAGCGTTGGCGTCCTAGGACATGTCCTAAAGTCCCTTCGCAACTGCAACCCAACGGCTGAAATCCTTATCGTCGAAGGCGTCTGTTCACCCGTGAGCTTAAGTACGATCGCAGCAAAACATAATATCTACAGTTTGCTAGATGCGGGAATGCAACTTTTGGACGCGGACGAGTTGGAACACTGCGAATATCCAAACCGATCGCCTGAGCTTGCCCGGTTCCAGTCCATGTGGGCACCGAAGCTACTGCAAGAGGTGGACTGTCGGATTAGTGTTGGCACCTTTAAGCGAACGATTTTGAAAGATGAGGTCTTGATTTCTGCGTCCCTAAAAAATCTCTATGGCCTATTTCCCCGATCGCGTTATAAAGCCCGCAGCGGCAACTCACGCGGTCAATTGCATCGTCCGTCGGTGCCGTTAGTGTTGCAGGATGTTTTTTTTACGATCGGACATCTATTTGATGGGGCCGTAGTGGATGCGGACCTGCGGTTGGTCAGTAAGGATTGGAAACCGGACAAAGGTGAAACAGTTAACAGCGGACAGATCTTTTGGGGCGATGATTTGATCGATTGCGATCGTTTAGCGTGCAAGACTCTAGGTGAAGACGTCGCCAGCTACTTGACGGCGATCGATCGGCTTAGGAAAGAGATGAAAGGATGAACGTTATCATTCCAGATGAAGCACTCGTCATTCGCAGTGGTAAAAATCGTCCAGAAGATATTACAAGAGCGATCGGAATACATCCTTCTAGAGTAATCGGGATCTCAGTGGAATCTGGACTAGAATTGTCAGTAATGGAATTGTTCTCAAAAATTCCTCATCGACAACTTGGTGTGACGACCGTTGGTGCCGTTAGAAACTTAGGTGGTGACATCATTCGTACCTCTGCTCGGATTCCTAACCATGCAACTTTGACTGGATTATCACCAGAGTCCATTAGCATTCTTCTGACTCCGACCATCCCCGATCCTAACTAAATACTCATATTGAGAGGTGATACCATGAGTTCAACTAGAGTCTATGCAGATTTTCATAACGCAGATGAGCAAGGTCGATTAAGGCTCAATTGTGTTGGGACGATCGAAGATTTGAGTCATCATAATAGCCCTTTATCTAGAAATCAATTACTCGTACTCTATAGCGAGGAACTAGAAGTAGACGGGGTTGTAGAATATTCTGAGAATGAACGATTATGGGTTGCGCGCATTGATTGGAGCAAAATTCGAGAACTAGAAGAAGCTGTTGCGATGGTTTAGAAAAATGGACCCGATCAATGAAACTTCACTTCTCTACGTTTTCTGTTGAAAATCGCAAAAATCTATTTTTACGCCTAGAGCACGGCGATATTGAAGGTTGGGGAGAAGCCTCGCCGTTTAGTATTGAAGGTCATAGTCAGACTCTAGACTCCATCGCCCGGTCGCTCCAACGCATTGCCCCGCTTCTTCAACCTTACAGCCCCCTTGAACGACAAAAAATCGATCGTATTTTGCAACATCATGCACTGCCATCCGCTGCCCGATCTGCATTAGATATGGCGATTCAGGATTGGATTGGGAAAGCAATTAACTTACCGTTGTATTTGGTCTTGGGTTTAGATCTCGATCGCGTTCCCCTCACAACAATCACGATCGATGTCTCCTCACCTGAAGATACTCAAACCCTCACCCAATACTGGCTAAAAACGGTTCCTGAGCTTCAGGGATTCACGGTTAAACTTGGGTCAGCAATGGGTCTTGAAAGCGACAAAGTCATTATTACAACAATTCAAGAAACCGTATCTCAAATCACATCGATCGGCGTTGACGTGCAAGGCCAATGGACATTGCGAAACTCCATTCAGATGAGCGAATGGCTGCACGATCGGGACATTAAACACCTCCAACAACCCCTCCCAAAAGGTCATGAAAGTGATTTGATCAAACTATATTATGTTTCGCCGCTGCCCATTTTTGTATCCGAAAGTTGCTTCACAAGTCACGATATTCCAGCCCTCAGCGATCGGGTTCACGGCATTACCATTCGGCTCAATACTTGTGGTGGCATTACTGAAGCTATTCGGATGATTCACACCGCTCGATCGCACGGCCTGAAAATCATGTTGAGCGGCGAATCAGGCAGCACACTTACCAATACAGCCCTCGCTCATCTTTCACCGCTTGTTGATCAGATTAATCTCAGTCATCTCTCAACGTTCAAAACCGATCCCTTCATCGGCGCAACGATCCAAAGTGGTGGATTGATTCCCAACGATCGTCCAGGCTTAGGGGTTTCATTCAGGTAACGGATATTCAAGAATAATCGTTGGAATTAGCGGTTTCTCACCAGCACAAACGCCGACCCACAGTAAGAATGTGCCGTCATCCTACCTTTCTGAATCAGCTTCACCTGCGATCGCTGTAACCACCGCCTAAATCATCGACCCGGAAATATCAGGATTAATCTGCTTCCAATCTAGATTGCCAACGTGTAGAAGAGACGATCGGGCAATCTTACTAAAACGCGGCACCTCTACCCCACCCGAAAACAGCCCCGTCGTAATCCCCGCCAACGCCGTCAAGGTCGCAGCCACCTAGCCCTCAGAACACACCTTCAAATGGATATTGAAATTTTGAGAAACGAATTCGATACACTAGAAGCAATCCATTCATGAAACCCCTCACCATGAATCTTGCCCCACCCGTCTCCCCCAAAAACGATCGCCAAGAGAGTCAACAAGCTAAACCTAAGCGATTCACCATCGCCGACTACCACCGTCTGACCGATTTAGGGTTTCTATTAGAGGGCGATCGGATAGAACTTATTCGCGGAGAATTATTTGAAATGGCGGCTCAGGGAACCCCTCACACGTTCACGACGACTCGTCTATGCCGACAGCTCGATCGATTGCTTGGAGATAGCGTCTCGATTAGAGGACAAATGCCAATTACCTTACCGTCGGAAAGCGAGCCAGAACCCGATGTTGTTATTGCGAGAGGACACGATCGAAACTATGGTCCCCATCATCCCTACCCAGAAGATATTTTGCTCATCATCGAAGTCACAGATTCAGCGCTAGAGCAAGATCGAACCCTAAAACTATCCGTCTATGCAGAGGCAAACATTCAGCACTACTGGATAGCAAACGTTAAAGTTAACCAGATGGAATGCCATAGTCAGCCTTATGAAGACCGCTCTGGGAATTTTGCCTACCAAACTCGAACCGTAATCTTAAACAACCAGAGGGTGAGTATTCCTGGCTCTCCCGAAATTCACCTTAATCTCGCCGAGATCTTCTTGTAAAAAGCCCCACAAAAAAGCTCCAGACCATTCATTTAGCCTAGAGCTTTTCCATTCATCCGATCGCCAGAATACTTAACGCTTATTTTTAAGACGATACGTAATTCGTCCCTTCAGCAAGTCATAGGGCGACAGTTCAACTTTGACGCGATCGCCCGGAAGAATTTTGATGTAGTTTCGACGAATCTTGCCCGAAATATGAGCCAACACATTAAAACCATTATCCAAATCTACGCGAAACATCGCATTCGGCAACGAATCCACAACCGTGCCTTCCATCTCAATTAGGTCTTCTTTAGACAAAGGTTCCTCCCGGAATCAATACGTTCATAATAGTCCTAGATTAACGAGTGTATCTGATTTTGGAATTCAGCATTTGGGTGTACCCTAACTCCAAAACCCAAACCATCCTACACAACCGCTTGCAGGTCCGCCGTAACGGCATCCATCGCCTGATCACCATTCACCGTAACCAACAGATTCCGGGACTGATAAAACTCAATCAACGGAGCCGTTTGATCTCGGTAAACCTGAAGACGATGGCGAATCGTCGCTTCGTTACTGTCGTCGGAACGGCCACTTTCAAGGCCCCGTTCCATGAGCCGCTTAACCACTACTTCATCCTCGACATCCAGATTAATCGCGCGATCGCAACCCTGCTCAATGCCATTCAGTAAGTCTTCTAGAAAACCTGCCTGAGTTTCAGTCCGAGGAAACCCATCCAAAATCCAGCCGTGGTTTGCATCTGGTTCTTGAAGCCGATCGTGAATCATCTCGATTACCAAATCGTCCGGGACTAGGTTGCCTGCGTCCATATACTCTTGCGCCTTAAGACCCAGCAGTGTTTGGGTTTTCACCGCCGCCCTGAAAATATCGCCCGTCGAAATATGGGGAATGCCTTTAGACTCCGCCAAAATCTTGGCTTGGGTTCCCTTTCCAGCACCCGGTGCCCCGAGAAAAATCAGCCTACTCACTACTGTTTCACCATTCCTTCGTATCGTTGAGAGATGACATAGGTCTGAACTTGCTTAGCCGTGTCGATCGCAACGCTCACTAAGATGAGCAGCGACGTCGCCCCAAATCCCTGGAAAGTTCGCACATCGGCAATCCCTTCAATCACCTGAGGTACGATCGCCACCGCCCCAAGGAAAACCGCACCCAGCAGCGTCAGACGATTAATTACCCCACCGATAAATTCAGTGGTCGCCTTACCCGGACGGACGCCCGGAATACTTGCCCCCATTTTCTTCAGATTCTTCGCCATTTCTTCAGGTTGCACCACCAAAGACGCATAGAAATAGCTGAAAAACAGGATCATCACGAGATAAACCATGTCATAGAAAAAGGTCGCGGGCCGCAGATACTGACCAATAAAGTTGCTGTAGGCCGCATTATTCAACGCGCTCCCCAAAAACACAGGCAAGCTCAACACCGACGACGCAAAAATAATCGGCATCACGCCCCCTTGATTAAGACGCAACGGCAAATAGCTGCTGCGCTCCAAAGACTGTTGACGGCCAATCTGACGACGCGCGATCAAAATCGGAATCCGGCGCGTGGCTTCTTGAACAAAGACAATGCCAAACACCATGGCCAAGAAGACCAGCAGCATAATCACAACCCCGCCTAGGCGTTCTTGACTGCCACTTTGCGCCAGTTCAAAGGTTTTACCTAAGTTTTTCGGCAGCGTTGAAACAATGTTGAGGAAAATCAACAGTGAAGCCCCGTTGCCAATTCCGCGCTCAGTAATCAGCTCGCCCACCCACATGACAAACATAGAGCCTGCCGCTAACGTCAGCACAGTTTGGACAACAAAATATGCATCGTAGTTGGTGGCAAAGGGTCTAAGCAAACCCACCGTCAGCAGGGTGCTCTGGATAATGGCCCACCCCCCCGCAATGTAGCGAGTCAGCTGAGAAATCTTCCGTCTCCCCGCTTCGCCTTCGTTTTTCTGCAAATCCTCTAGCTGAGGAATGGCTGCCGTAAGCAGTTGCAAAATAATTGAGGCATTGATGTAGGGAATGATGCCCAGAGCAAACACCCCCAAGGCTTTCAATCCGCCCCCCGCAAATAAATCGAGGAAGCTCAATGCCGCATTACTCGACAAACTTTGCGCAAACGCAACGCGATCGATGCCTGGAACAGGAATAAAAATGCCGAGCCGCAGCAGAACCAACAATCCAATGGTCAGCAGCAACCGCTCACGCAGCGCCGGGGACTGGACCATTTGGACGAATGTTTCTTGCGCGGTCGGAGCTTTGTCGCGACTGACGACCATGGATGAACTCCTAAAAAATGCGAACTTGCAATAGTGCTTATTTTAAATCTTCTTAAGATAGGACGCTCGCAAAATTGCACAAAGCGGCCCAGAACGCAGCAAAGGGATCCTCTAAATTTAGAGCATCCCTTTCGCTATTTCCCTTACGGGTTCAAATTAAACCAACTCACAAGTTCCGCCAGCCGCTTCTATTGAAGCTTTTGCAGACTTTGTAAATGCTGCCGCTTTTACCGTCAGCTTAACGGTCAGTTCACCACCACCCAGGACCTTCAACGGTCCGTCATCTTGAGTAACCACGCCGGATTCAATTAAGCTTCCGAGGGAGACTTCAGAATTGGCAGCGCAATCCACTAAATCATCCAGGTTAATGATGGTGTAGACCTTGCGATTGACCAAAGGAAACCCTTTGAGCTTAGGCAAGCGGCGATACAGAGGCGTTTGGCCTCCTTCAAAACCAGGACGAGTCGG
>JAYVVL010000371.1:0-22463 GCA_043787035.1 Synechococcales cyanobacterium | reverse complement strand
TTTGTTTATCACGCAGAGGCGGAAGAGCAGCAGGTTGAACCCGCGCGATCGATTTTGCGCCAGCAGTTTTCTGTGATGGAAAAGCGGCTCTACGGCATCATCATGACGCCTGCAATGGTGGTAACGATCGCCATGGCCCTTGGAATGGCGGTGCTTCAGCCAGAGTTGCTTCAGCAGACATGGCTTCAGGTCAAAATGGCGTTGGTGCTGGTGTTGGTTGGGTTTCACTTCTATTGCCGCACGCTTATCCATCGGTTGGAGGCGGGTGAGACGCCGTTTACGTCGAAGCAGTTTCGTTGGATGAATGAATTTCCGACGTTCTTCTTAGTAGTGGTGGTCATGCTGGCAGTGTTTAAAAATGACATTCCCACGCACGCAACAAGCTACGTCATCTTTGGGATGGTGATTGCGTTTGCCGCAAGTATTCAGCTTTACGCGCGGAAGCGTCGGTTGGACGGTGAGAAGAAGCGATCGGACGAGGCCATGGCGCGATCGCTTGAGTCGGCGGAAGTACAGGTGTGAGAGGGGCTTTGGACATTATTAAATCCTCAATTCCCTATCTAGCCGATCGCCCTTCCTAACCCCGTTTCCGTTTGGCAATCCAAAACCCTGCCCCAACGATCGCCACTAGGGGCATCCAGATTAATAGCCCTAGAAGATCTATTGCAGGATCTTCCAGCCGACTCACGGGACTCATGGTCCCAATGGAATTTGCTGCACTTCCTGGCTGCACCGTAACGCCGTAGGCAAACTTAAAGCGATCGAACCCATTTTCCTGCTTCGGATCGCCCTTGATTTCCACCTCATACAACCCTGCCCTAGGGAAAATAACAATAGCGCTCGGTAGCCCTTGATACTTCTCAGCCTTCAATGGATTCAGGGGCGGCTGCGATACTAATTTTTCGTTTTCGTAGACCGTAATCTGGCAGTTGCATTGGTCTAACGGAATTTCCTCGCCTCCTTGCTTGGTTAACGCAAACCACACCTTCGACGGCTCACCTGCCTTCGGGTTGTGGCTCGGTTCGATGTGAAAAAGAGAGGCGACATTCCCGGCAGTCTGAACATTGTGTGCAAACGCAGGCTCTGTGAGATGGAGATCACTTTGAGCTTTGCCGAGGGACTCTTCCGCTGGTGTAGGAGATTCAAAAGCAGTGCGCGATCGCATGGCGTAAAGGGTCTGAGTAATCATGCCTAATCTGTAATACCCGATGCTAAATGCTCTAAGCAAAATCACTTTAAAACCTTAACCGATGGTTTGTAAAGATTCGTACGGCCATAACGAAGATAACCGAACTAATCAATCCTATCGTGTGAGTCCAATGCTGAGCGGTAAGTTCTAGATTTCCTAAATAATGCGATCCCACTATCACTGTATGCCCAACGGCTAGCGCCAATCCCGGCACGCTCAGTAGATGCAGTCGTCGCCAGTGGGGTCCGAGCCACTTCACCGCTGCGTCGAAGCTCGTCATCGCCGGAAATCCCAGACAAATCAAGGCTCCAAGTCCAGCGATTAACCCCCACCGCTGCGAAACGGGCAAAAATGCGATCGCACCTATGTTCCAGTTATAGGTATGCACCAGCATATGAGCCGTATGAGCCACTGCACAGACAAAGGACCCGACTCCGATCGCCCGTCTGTACGTCAGTAGACTCATGCAATAGGCTGGAAACCGAACGGCCATCGGGCGCGCCACCAAAGCCAACATGAGTAAAATAATGGCCCCATGCCCGGTCAAATCTACCATCTCACTACTGCGAAAGACCGTCAGGAGTCCAATGGTAATAGTGACCCAGCCCGCCAGTCGAAAGAGCTGACTCCTTCGTTCTTGACTCCAACGCAGCGCCAGCGTTCCCACACCCAGCATCATCGGCATCGTCCCCAGCCCAAAGGCTAGCATTACACTCGCTCCCGCCCCCGGACTGCTTGACTCCGCTGCTTTAATTTGGGCCACATACAAAAAACCACAGGGCATCAGTCCCCACAACAACCCCAACACAAACGGCGAGGCGGTCGCTAACTTTCCCATCATTCCGCCGATCCAAGAATGTCCTCGTGCTGAAACTCCCGGATGTGATCCTATAGGTGATTCGGGTAAATCAGTCCGCTTTGACAACCGATCGGGCATCACCGTCTTCAGCCCGCTCCAAATAAGCAACCCCCCCGCAAAGATCGCCAGCCCTTGCCGCAATCCACTGCCTATTCCTGCCCACTGTCCCCCCGCCATCACCAGACTTCCAACGCCGCCGATCGCCATTCCAACAAGGATGTAGCTAAGCAATCGTCCGAGATTTAAAAGCGCAACGCTGATGAATTGAGAATTGAGAATTGAGAATTGAGATGGGCTAGATGAACGGGTACGATCGGACAATAGTAATGCAGTGCTGAGGGGGCTACACATTCCTAAGCAGTGGCCAAAGCTTCCCAGAAAGCCCAAACTCAGCATCAATCCAAATTCCATCTTGTCCTCTTTCAGGGTCGTCTATTGTCTTATCTTCATTCTCTACCCTCGGCCTTGATCTTGACCAATTCTCAATTCTCAATTCTCCGGATGACATATTGATTCTTACCCGCTTGCTTAGCTTCATACATGGCCGCATCGGCGGTTTCAACCAGTTCTGTCAGGGTATGGCAAGGATTGGGGTAGAGGCTGATGCCGATGCTGCCGCTAATGGTCATGGTTTGGCCGTCGAAGGTGAAGGGTTGGGTCAAGGTTTTGATGACTTTGGCAGCGACGCGTTCGATTTCTAACAGACGCAGGGCACCGGGCAAAATCACCGTGAATTCGTCCCCGCCCAGCCGTGCTACGGTATCGCTTGCCCGCAAACAGGACACTAGCCGTTTGGCAACCGACTGGAGGAGCTGATCGCCGACTCCATGACCGAAGGTATCGTTAATCTGTTTAAATCCGTCAAGATCGATGAAGAATAGCGTAATCATCCGATCGCTTTGGTTAGACCAGTCTATTGCTTCTTGAAGTTTGGTCTCGAAAAGCGATCGGTTGGGCAGTCCGGTCAGGGGGTCGTGATTAGCTAGATAGTGCAGGCGGGATTGGGATTTTCGGAGTTCTTCGTTGGAGTCAGCGAGTTCGCGCCGCGCCTGTTCGGCAGCATCTTCTCGCGTTTTTCGCTGGGTCATATCTCGAATCACCCCGACGAGGAAAACGTTGCCGCCGGAATCTCGATGCAGCGATCGCTTAGTGGAAATATAGTGAACCTCCCCAAACAGATCCGTCAGCACTTCCTCATCTTCCCGCTCTTGCTGCTGAAGAAAGGTCTCTTCATCTCGGGTCAAAAACAAATCGGCCTCGGGTTTCGGAAATACATCATGCACCGTTTTCCCAATCAACTCCTGAAGTGACGCTCCCACAAATCGCGCATAGGCTTCATTCAAAACCACCCAGCGATTCTGATTATCTTTCACAAAAATAGGATCGGGAATGGTGTTGATAATGCGGTTAAGAAACTCCATCGATCGCGCCAGTTCTTCTTCCGTATGGGCACGCACCATCATCACCAACGCCCATGCCACCGCCAATCCCACCATGGGAGCCACCACCGGAACCAGCCAGCCCAGCAAAAATAACCCATAGCCGCCTAAGGACACCCCGATCGCTAGCCCAATCATGCCACAGAGCGATCGCTTCGGCCCCCTAAGTCGCCAGCATAGCCGCACGCCTATCCACGCCCATAGCCCAATCCAGACGATTTCAACCCCTTCTGGCCAACTCTGAAACATCAGACGTCCGTCTAGGGCCGCTGACACAATCTGACTCACAAACTGCGCCTGAAGGGCCACGCCACTGATCCAGGTGCTGCTCCAAGTGCGGCTGCTCTTAGGTTGATAGGGCTGCTGACGGGTGTAAGGGGTCGCCGCAAAATCATTCTGGGTCTCGGCATTAGCACCGATTAAGACAATCCGATCGCGAACGGCTTCAGGAGCCACATCACCAGATAAGATCGCCTGCATCGAAAAGGTCTGAAAGGGGGTTTTTCCGCCCCGAAAGTTAACGAGAATTTGGTAAGCGCCTGCATCGGCTCGGACGTATGCACCTGTATCAGGCTGGATTTGCCGAAAGATTCCTCGGCCTAGTTGGAGATCCGAAGGCCGATCGCTGGACGGCTGGGCGTAGATTTGATTTTGGGCCAGGTACAATTTTGAGAGCTTGAGGGCAAAACTTTCCTTGACGGTCCCGCCTTCATTTTTCCAGTATAGAAAAGCCCGTCGAACCTTCTGATCTTCATCAAGAATATTGTTATTGAAGCCGACTCGACCTTCTGGAGCCGCAGATGGCGGTGGAATCAAGGGGTGGCTCCCCATCCCAAACATCCCGTCGGCAAGTTGTTCAGCACTGATAATCGTTGGCGTATCGGTGAGGAGGTTGTTGAAGGCAATAGAGCCGGGGGGAACGGGGAGATCTCGATGAAGATTGATGCCGATCGCGCGGGGTTTCCAGGCGTTGAGGCGCTCTAGGAGCTGGGCTAGCCTCGCATCATTGGGAGGCCAAGGTTCATTGAGCTGAAGATTGGCTTTGGTGACTTCAACAATAACGACCCGATCGTCCATGGCTTCCGCCGATCGCAACTGAAAATAATGATCCATCGTCTGAAGTTCTAACCCTTGCAGCAGGCAAAACGATCGAAGGGTTAAGACGATGAGGATTGATCCCAAGGTCATCCAAACAATCGGTGTGAAGAAATTCAACACACCTTTTATCAGGGACCGAGCTAAGTTCTTAAACGTGAAGGGTCGAGAGGAATCAATCACAGGTATCCAACGGATCGAAATGGAGATTCAATAGGGTCATAGAGATTACTCCATGCATTACCATTCCACTACCCTACAATTGCATTAGCATCGTTCACTCTATCCTTAGCAATAACCTAGGATAAAATATGTCTCTAGGATGACTACTTTAGGCCATTACCTCTCAGAATTTTCGAGCCAGGTCATGACAGTCTTGGCTAGTGTGACGTGACTGAGACGATCGATTTCTCGAATGCCCGTAGGACTGGTGACATTAACCTCCGTCAAGAACCCTCCAATCACATCCATCCCTACAAAAATCAAGCCATCGCGCCGCAGGGCCGGAGCCAGTTCTGCCGCAATCTCGCGATCGCGCGGTGTGATCTCCACAGCATCGGCCCGTCCGCCCACCGCCATATTGCCGCGAAATTCATTTCCGGTGGGTACGCGGTTGACAGCGCCGATCGGGTCGCCGTTAAGCAAAATAACGCGCTTATCTCCGGCTTTAGCTTCCGGCAAATAAGTCTGCACCATGATGGGCAGGGTTCCCTGTAGGGTGCTGATTTCAACGAGGGAATTAAAGTTGCGATCGCCTTTTTCCAAGAACAAAATCCCTTCCCCGGCTTTCCCGCCGAGAGGTTTCATCACAGCGGCCCCTTTTTGGTCGATGAAATCTTGAATTACCTGCTTGTTTTGGGTGACGATCGTTTCGGGAATGGACGTGAGAAATTGCAGCGCGTACATTTTTTCGTTGGCCGATCGGACGCCAGCCGGGGCATTGACCACGCGAGTTTTGGCGGGGTTTACGTAGTCGAGGATGTACGTCGCATAGAGATAAGCCGTATTCACCGGGGGATCGGTCCGCATCCACACCACGTCGAAAGTTTCTAGGGGCAAAAATTCAGAGGTTCCCACGCTAAACCAGTCTGGCACCGCAATCCAACGATTTTCACCCAAGGTTACAGGCACGAGCTGCACCGGAGTCACGGTGGCCCAGGCTTTGCTGGCGATGACCGTCAACGAATTTGCAATGGTGATCCAGACCTCATGCCCCATCTGCTGCGCGGCTTCCATCAAGGCCACACTCGTGTCATGGGTGGGGTCTAGACGATCGATCGGGTCAATAATAAACGCCAGTTTCACAAGAAGCTCTCTGCACAATCTAAAGGGTTTGGGAGGACGATCAGACGATCGAACGGTCCCTACCCCCAACTAATGAGAGTAGGGAATCGAATTTAGACCGCAACCCTCACAGCTTGCATTGACTCCACCAAGCTGCGAACGACGGCGATCATGGCGATTTCGCTGTTGAGCTGATGAATCGCTGAACCGACGCCGACACCTGCTGCACCTGCGGCGATCGCAAGCGGTGCCGTCACGCTAGAAATACCCGATGCGCAGAGGACCGGGACTGAAACGGCATTGGAAATTTCGTAGGCAGCGGCTAAGGTTGGCGCTGCTTTTTCGATTAAACCCAGGACGCCTGCACTTTTAGGCGCAGAAGAAGTGCCGCCTTCGGTTTGAATCACATCAGCTCCGGCTTCAACGAGGGCTTCAGCGAGCGCCACCTGTTCAGGCAGCGCCAAAACATGAGGCACCGTAACCGACAGCATTACCGTGGGCAGCAATGCGCGGGTTTGGCGGGTCAGTTCGAGAACTTCCGCTGCACCAAAGGTGCGACCCTGCGCGTAGAAGCTGTCAAAGTTCCCAATTTCAACTAGGTCCGCTCCAGCATTTACCGCCATCACAAGCAAGGCTGGGTCTACCGCAGACACGCAGATGGGAAGTGTCGTTAGTCCGCGCACTGTGCGAATCAGGTCTGCATCCGCTGCGATGTCTACAAAGGTTGCGCCGCCGAGTTCAGCCGCCTTGACGACTGACGAAACGTTCTGAACGTCGAAGTTTTGCAGGCCGCTGATGACTTTGAGTGCGGTGCGGTGGTTCAAGGCCCGTTGGAGAGTCGGAAGAATAGTCATGGGTAGTGTTTTAGGCGATCTGCGATCGGTAAGGTTCGTTAATGTGATGCTTATTTTAAAGGATCGGGGGAAGCAATGACGATCGACGAGGATTGGAATGAGGATTTAGTCAGTGCCCTTTTCGTCACTGGGATAGCAGCGATCCGGGATTGGGTAATCTACGCTGATGAGAGATCAGACGATGGCGTGCGGCTCTCAGAACTGATGCCTGACCGCTTGACTTCATCAACGTATGTTCCTGTACCTCATCTGGGAATTCTGTCGCTATGACCTTCTCAATCAAAGTTGCTACAAACACCACAAACGCCACAAACGCCACAAACGCGATAAATCAGCTTCAAATCGTCACAAACCGACTAAATGCCCAATCTCGGGTGAGTCGGATGCTGGCTCGGGCGAAGACCTTGAATTCGGCGGTTGAAGAAACGCTTAAAATCCTGTGTGAGACCTTCTCCTGGCGCTTTGGTGAATACTGGACCCTTGACAAGCTGCCGGGTAGCCTTCGACAAACCCTGTGCTGGGATATCACGTCAACCGATCACACGCCCTACTCCGACTGGACCTTTCAGCGGGGAGAAGGGCTTCCGGGGCGAATTTGGGAGACTGAACAACCGACGTATTTCCAAAACCTGACGCAAAATCCTAATTTTCTACGTCGAGATTTTGCGCTGGAGATGGGGTTGCGGAATGGCTATGGGTTTCCGGTGCGCGATCGAAGCGGTCTCGTCGGAGTCATCACGTTTCTGACCCAAACGGATCAGCCCCTTGATGAAGACTTAATGGACTTGCTCCGGCTCTTGGGTGAACAACTTGGACTTTTTATCCAACGGAAATCCGACGAAATCCAGCTTCGTCAATATGCCGATCGCCTCGAAGTCACCCTCCAAGAACTTAAACGCACCCAATCCCAAGTCATCCAATCCGAAAAAATGTCCAGCATCGGACAGCTCGTGGCAGGGATTGCCCATGAAATTAATAATCCAGCCAACTTCATCCATGGCAACATTCGGCCAGCCCAAGACTATCAAGCGGACCTGTTCCGGCTACTCGATCTGTACGAACAGGAATATCCTCAGCCCAACCCGGCGCTCATTCGCAAACGCAATGCGATCGATTTAGCCTTTCTTCGCCAGGATTTTCCGCAGCTTTTAGACTCCATGCGCAATGGAAGCGATCGGATTCGGGATATTGTGAAATCGTTGCGCAACTTTTCTAGACTAGATGAAGCCGCTGTTAAAGAAGTGGATTTCCACGAGGGATTGGACAGCACGTTGATGATTCTCAACAGTCGGCTCAAGTCCCACATTGAGGTTCGGCGACAGGCGACGATCCAGGCGATTCAAGTGGTCAAACACTACGGAACGCTGCCATTGATTCAGTGCTATGCAGGGCAAGTAAACCAAATCTTTATGAACGTGTTGGCCAATGCTATTGATGCCTTAGAAGAGTCTGGCCTGCGCGACGAGGCTCATAATGCCTCAGAAAACATTACTCCAGAAATCACCATTACTACAGAGGTCATCGCCAACGGCTGGATTCGGGTGACGATCGCCGACAACGGTCCCGGCATTTCGCTCGCCCACCAATCCCAAATCTTCAACCCCTTTTTCACCACCAAACCCGTCGGAAAAGGCACTGGACTCGGTTTATCCATCAGCTATCAGATCGCCACTGAAATCCATGGTGGACGGTTCTACTGTAAATCTGAACCGGGTTCATCAGGCACGCAGTTTATGTTGGAGCTGCCCGTTGTCTGCAATGGATTGATGCATCATCGGGCCGGGTGAGGGTTCTATGAGATAATCAGGGTTCTAAATTCCTTTTTTATTGTCGTAGAATGCCTTCATGATTGATGTTGTATCCCCCCAGTCTGTCCCGGTTGAGATGATTCAGTACAACGCACAAGGTCTCGTCCCGGCGATCGTGCAGGATTACCTAGATGGAACGGTGCTGATGATGGCGTGGATGAATGCGGAGTCGTTGGCAAAAACCCTTGAAACGAGTGAAACACACTTCTGGAGCCGATCGCGTCAGCAGTTTTGGCATAAGGGCGCAACGTCGGGCCACACCCAAAAGGTCAAGGCCATTCGCTATGATTGTGATAGTGATGCGCTGCTTGTGACGGTGGAGCAAGTGGGGGATGTGGCCTGTCATACGGGAGAACGCAGTTGTTTTCATCAGGTGGAGGGGAACGTGGTGGCCCCGCGCGCAGATACGTTGTCTCAGGTGTTTGGGGTGATTTGCAATAGGCGGGATAATCCAAATCCTGAGTCCTATACGTGCAAGCTTTTAGCGGGTGGGGATAATGCGATTTTGAAGAAGGTTGGAGAGGAGTGCGCGGAGGTGATTATGGCCTTTAAAGATAATGTGAAAGATGACATTGCGGGAGAGGTGGCGGATTTGTTCTATCACACGATGGTAGGGCTAGCGGCGCACCAAGTGGATATTCAGGATGTGTATCGCAAGTTGCAGGCTCGGAGACGATAGATTTCCAACTGTTGGAATCAGAAATTATAATAAATGAGGCGTCGATCGTACGGTGAAACCTGATGGTTCAAACTCCAATTAAGCCCTTAACGCTGGAGAGTTTTCTGGCGCTTCCTGAGACGAAGCCTGCGAGTGAGTTTATCGACGGTCAAATCTTTCAAAAAGCCATGCCAAAAGGAAAGCATAGTCGTCTTCAAAAGCAGTTGCTATTTAAAATAGATGCTGTCGTCGCACTTGAGAACGTAGCAGAGGTATTTCCAGAATTACGGTGTAGTTTTGGAGGCCGATTCCCGTTCCGGGAGGCTTCGCCAACGATCGTTCCTGACCTGTGCATTTTTAAGTGGGAACGGATTCCCCATGACGAAGATGGGGATATTGCAAATACGTTTGATTCTGCGCCTGATTGGACAATCGAAACCCTATCACTTGATTAAAGCCCAACGAAGGTGATTAAAAACATTTTGCACTGTCTAGATCAGGGTTGCGCGATGGGTTGGATGCTGAATCCAGAGGAGAAGGAAATTACGGTATTTCCAGCCAATTCACGATCGCGGATGTTTTCAATGGAGTCGTCTGAAGCGATTCCGGTACCTGATTTTGCAGCGACACTCGTCTTAACGGCAACCGAGATCTTTGGATGGCTGAGTCAAGTCGGATAAACTAGAGCAAACGTCTAGGAGGTCAAGTGCGATGGAAGCGACAATTCAGGCACCTCAAGTTCAAACCATTATTTCTTCGGTTCTCACGCTAGATGAAGTAGCTGAGTATTTACGTCTTCCGATCGAAGCAGTTCGTGGCCATGCGATTCAGGGGTTGTTACCGGGCAATGAAATCAAGGGGGAATAGCGGTTTTTGAAAAGTGCGATCGATCGGTGGTTGGCCCCCTTTCAAATGCCGTTAATGCCGCAGGGATATATCACAATCGAAGATATTGAAGCCGCTCAAGCAAGAGTTCCTGAAGTGCTTGCATTACTCGATCGGTGGACTACGCCCGATCAAGAGGATTATCAGACTGAAACCTGGAATCAACTCGATCAAAATTTATCCCGTCACACACAGCCTGCAAACCCAACAACATCCGATCAAACCGAGTCTCACCTTCGGGAACAGGACGGACTGTTGGTGCTCGATACTGAATCACTGAATCACATTAACTTTAATCGACTAATTGATGAAAGCCGCTAAATATATCACGCGGCTTAGTCCTGAGATCGATCGATTGGTCTATGTTCCTAGATGATCGATCGAGAGAATGCGATCGGTTCTTCACATTACCCAACTTCACAGAAAATCAATCAGAGTTCGGAATCTATGAAATCTGCTTCATGAACCAACTCGCCGCCGCAATATTGGTGCCTTCCACCCATTTAGTGATCGTTGCCTCAAGTAATGCGACCGTCACCCCCGGCATCAACGCTGACGTTTCGACTTCCTGATACTTCCCTGCGACCAGCCCAAACATCAGCACCCGCCGACCCTGCACATCAATCACCCAATACTCCGGTATCATGAGCGCCGCATAGATGTGTTTCATTTCATCGAGATCACTCGCCAGCGTCATATCTGCCACCTCACCGACCAAATCCGGAACCCGCCACCGATCGCTCACGGGTTGACGAAGGGATAAATGGTAAAATAGTAGACTACTCACTCACATTCGTCATAGGTCAACTCCATGGAACGTCCTAAACTGACTGCTGTTATTACTGGCGCGATTTCGTTGGTATTGGGAATTTTGTATTTGGTTCTCGTCCAGATTTTGGACTCTCGCGAAATGGTTCCTGCTCCGATCGGCTTTCTATTGATTAGTCACTTGTGGTAATTGCCGTTGCTAAGAATTGACGTGGCGCGATAGATCTGTTCGACAAGCAGTAACCGGGCCATGTCGTGGGTGAAGGTCATGGGCGAAAGGGCTAATGGATGGTGCGCCAATCGTTCGAGTTCTGGCGTGATGCCGTCGGATGATCCGATTACAAACAATAGCGTATGGTCTAGAGCTGTTTTTTCAATGAACGCTGCAAAGTCGATGGAATTGTAAAGTTTGCCGCGTTCGGTGAGCACGATGATGCAATCTTGCGTTTTTACGTGTGGTGTTATTTCACTCCATTCCGTTCTCTTTTGTGAATCCTTCAGTTCAGTTATGGTCAATCCAGGAATTCGTTTAGCATATTCTCGAATCCCATCATCAATCCAAGAATACTTGACTTTCCCGATCGTTAGAAGTTTGATTTTACGTTGCATTGTTTAGGGCACAGAGTTTGTTAATACGGTTGTTAATGCGATCGATTTGAGGTGGTCTCGGCAGGCTCTGGTTCAAGCTGCGATCGGAAGGGCAATCGGGTGCCATCGGCGAGAATTAAATCCCCAGAAAAAGCTTGTTTTTCCAACGTGCCTTGAATCCAAGCGTGTTGAGTAGGGTAGCAATTGGGAATTTTCGGAAGCTGTCCCGTTAAAGATAATACGGTGATTCCTTGTTTTGTAGGCTGGCCAGACCAAGTGCCGCTGAACGTGGGTGGAATAGCTGCGAGATTGGGCATGGTGGGAAGGACAATCGCAGCGGTGAGGTAACGACCGGATTGATCGAGTCTTAGCAGCGAATGATCTAAGCAGTTGTCGGTGCTCAATGAGTATCGTCCAGCGATCCCGGTGGCGGCTTTCAAATGCATCTCGCCGTAGGTAGTGGTAATGGAAAATAGAATCACAACTGAAACGATCGCACCGCCATAGAATGATAACGATTTTAGGCTTAATAACTTCATGCGTATTCGTTTTATGTTTAATGGGGTCTAGGGCGAAAGATCGTAATTCTCACGAGTCGTTTCGGATTGCTACAGAACCGTCAGCTACCAGTCGATCGAGCAATCCACTACAAGCATCTATCAACAACTCAATCACAAAATCAAACCCGGCTTCACCGCCATAATAAGGGTCGGGGACTTCTTTTAAGTCATGCTCAGTGCAGAAGTCACACATGAGCTTGATTTTGTGATGGAGTTTGCCCGAACGATCGAGCCGAGCCATTTGTTCATAATTATCTTGATCCATGGCCAAAATTAGATCAAATGTATCGATATCCGTCGCGTCAACTTGGCGGGAGGTGCCCTGAAGCGCGAAGCCTAATTTTCGGCTAGCCGCTGCGCTCATGCGTCGATCGGGTAATGCCCCGGCATGATAGCCCGAGATGCCTGCTGAATCGCATTCGATTTGATGTTGCAATCCGCGTTCTTTGATCAGCGCACTCATAATATTTTCCGCAGAAGGCGATCGACAAATGTTGCCGAGACACACAAACAGTAAGCGATACGCCATAGATTTAAAGCCGTTAATTACTAGAAATGGAGTGAACTTTGACAAGTTTTCATTACGATCGATAGTATCACTTAGGAACGAGAATCTGTAACACCCGACGATTTTAATCCCTAGGGCAAATGATGGGTCTTATTTAGGTTACGGGAACACTTTAGAATAATATTGATTCTAGGGTTGCTCTAATGTCTCAATCGATGTTTTATATTAGATGTGTCAGCACTATTGGATTGAGCGCTTTACTTTCTAATCCTGCCATGGCCCAAGTGGTGAGTCCTGATGGGACGCTGAATACGACAGTGAATCGATCGGGCAACACTTTTACGATTACGAACGGCACCGCAGCCGGAACCCATTTATTTCATAGCTTTCGAGAATTTTAGATTACTAGCAGTGGCGCAGCAATCTTTGATTTAGTCAATACGCCTAATGCCATAACAATTTTCAGTCGGGTCACAGGTGGAAACAGATCTAACATCGATAGCGTGATTCGATCTACGAATGCTATAAATCCAGTTAGCTTATTCTTAATGAATCCCGCTGGAATCGTCTTCGGGCCAAATTCATAGTTAGATATCACCGGATCATTTCTCGGCACAACTGCCAGCAGCATCTCATTTAAAAACGGCAAAACCCTTGCGACGGGAATATCGTCATCAAGACTCCAACTCTCCAACTCTTGGATGGTGCGGCCATTCGCGATTCCACATACGGCCAGGGAAATGGGGGAAATATCATCGTATCCACCGATCGCATTGAAATCCTCGGACAGTATGGCAACGATGACAAGCTGCAAAGTGGTCTGTATGCCATGGTTGAGAGAGGGTCTTAGGGCAAGGGCGACGCAATTACCCTGGATGCCCAAACCATTGAACTCAAAGGGGGAATCATTCGGGGTTCCACACGATCGGGCGCAGGCGGCGACATCACGATTCGGGCCAATCGCCTGGACCTCGACGGCCAGCAACAATCTAGTAATGCCATCACGGGAATTCGGGCGAGTTCACGGGAGACGGCAATAGGGAGAGGCGGCAATATTAAGCTAGAGCTTCAAGACCTTCAAGTCCGCAACGGTTCGGGGATTCGGACGGGAACCTACGGGATCGGCGATGCCGGAAATATTATCATCCAATCAAACACGATCGCCCTGCTGGGTATCGACCCCGTTGCCTATTCCAGCGGAATTTTCACCACCGTCAATCGTCCCACCGCAACGGACAAAGGCGGCAATATCCAGATCACCAGCGATCGAGTCACTGTTTTAGACTCTGCATTCATCAGTGCCTCAACGCTAGGAATCGGGAATTCGGGCGATCTTTCAATTACATCAAATCTGGTCGAAGTAGCTGGAGTGTCTCCGGATCCCGCACGAACCGTTGCGTTTGGCTATGGGATCGTATCCTCAATTAATGCGGGTTCGAAGACGGCTGCCTCTGCGGGTCGGTTGAGCATTACCGCGAATCAACTTATTGTGCGCGATCGAGGCTTGATCTCAGTCGGAAACTCTGGCTCTTTCGATCGCAGCTTACGCCAGAGAGTGATATCACCGCCAGTTCTGAATTTGGGATTAAGCCACAGCCTTATCTCAAGATCCTCATACGGGAGAACTCGCCCTAATCCGCAGGGCACATCTCGCAACCGATCGCCCCTGCGACCTGTGGCCTCCGTGAGTGAGGTTGGCCCGATTCCCAGTCGAATTTCCGCAGCAGTACAGCAACGGGTGGAAACATTAATATCAATGCTCCGATCGTCGTCGGGATTAAAAATAGTGACATCATCGCCAACGCTGTCAAAGGCCGGGGCGGCAACATTCAAATTGAAACCAATGCATTGCTAGGATTACAGTATCGCCTTGTGTTGACACTCAATAATGACATCACGAGAAGCGCTAAGTTTGGCCTGAATGGCACCATCCACATCAACATGCTCAATCTGGATTCGTCCTTTAGTAAGAAGACGATCGAAGAGGTTCGATCGTCCCAGAGAGGGTTCAAATCCTCAAATTACATTCCGCCAAACCCAGGAATATTTAATCCCCCAGTCAGCTCTTCCATCTTGCCTCGCATGACATCCGTGGACTTGGTATAGGCGTCTTTCATTGCAGCAAACACCAAGTCAGACACAATCTCAGCCCCTTCAGCCATCGCCTCGGGAGCAATTTCTACGCGCTTAGGCTCTTGGTTGCCGCTCATGACGACCTTCACCAAGCCGCCTTGAGCGATGCCTTCGATTTCCATGTTTTCGAGATCTTCTTGAAGTTGCTTAGCCCCTTCTTGAACCTGTTGAGCCTTCTTGACGGCTTCTGCCAATTCCTTCATCTTGCCGAGGCCGAAGCCAAAACCTTGTCCTTGTTCCTTTGCCATAACTGTTTCCACATAGGGGGTAAGCAGAATACATTATGCCATTGAATTTGGAAACTGAAGTTCAAACCCGACTCCGCGTTCCAGAGCGCTCGATACAACGGGGCATTGAGCGCGACATTGGAGCACGTTGTTACCCCCTTTGAAACTCACCCAAAATCCGAACTTCAGGCTCTAATGAAAGCTGCCAGTTATGCTTGACCGTCGATTGGACATGGTTAATCAGCCGGAAAATATCACTTGCTGTCGCCCCGCCACAATTTAAAATAAAATTCGCATGACGCTCTGCAACTTGCGCTCCGCCAATTTGGAACCCCTTTAGCCCCACCTGTTCAATCAGCCAACCTGCCGAATGCACATCCGGATTACGGAAGACGCTGCCACAGCTCGGACGATCGTACGGCTGCGTACTATGACGCTTGGTGAGGTGCGAATTCGTGTCAGCCAGCACATGCGCAGGATCGTGGCCCATTTCCAGCTTAAACGTCGCCTGCACAACATAGCGATCGCTATTTTGCAAGTTTGAGGTGCGGTACTGATAGGACAGTTGAGCGGGAGTCAAAGTTTCGATGCGGCCATCCGGACTCAGAACATCAACACTCTCCAAAATGTCTGCCATACAGCCTTGGTGCGCCCCGGCGTTCATCACCACCGATCCACCTACCGTTCCCGGAATGCCCACGGCCCATTCAAACCCTCGCCAGCCGAGCCGAGCAATGCGCTTGGCCAAACTCGGAAGCATTTCCCCAGCCCCCACCATTACGCGTCCATTGGCTTCGTCGAATTCAATTTTACGAAACTTCCGGGTGCCAATGACCAAACCGGGCAAGCCCCGATCGCTAATCAATAAATTAGATCCCGCTCCCAGCATCGTAATCGGCATGGACTGTTTGGTCGCCCACCCGACACAGGACTGAAGTTGCTCCACCGTACGCGGGGCGACAAACCATTCAGCGGGACCCCCGACTTGGAAGGACGTCAACGTCGAAAGTGAAAAATTAGGCTTTAGGGTACAATCACTGTCCACTAAACGAATGGGAAAGGAATGAATGGGGGTGACGAAGGCGGAGGCTGCCATGGCAGAAACGGATTTTCGGGTTTGAGTCACCAGACCCAGCGCGCAGGAGGTGGACAGCATAGTTTTAGAGAGCGTCATAATCTTTACGGTTATTGACAGTCGATTTATAAGGATAGTAAACGGGTGTGTGGGAGAAAAATGTGGAGAGGCTCTGTAAGCTAGAAGACTCTAGAAGAACAATACTAGCCTTGACTATTCCCCTAAGAAAATAAAGGCTAACAGTCATTGCTTATTTAGTGTTCACTGACACAGACTTAATGATTTCTCAGGAAGCTGCTTGCTCATAAAGCCGACTACTCACGAAGCCCAAAGAGAAGACCGTTCTTCTCACTCCTGCTGAACAAGAGTCATGGCATCCGGAATGATTTGATTTAAGTTTCCAGCCCCTAAGAAAAGGACGAGATCACCTGGCTCTAAGGTGTTTTTACAAAAGACCTTAACGTCGTCCATCGTTGGACAGTAATGAACATTGGACTGGTACGTTAGAATCGGATCCACGAGCTGTTGTCCCGTGATGTGCCCAGGATTGGGTTCCCCGGCACTGTAGATATCCGTAATCGCGACCACATCTGCTTCCACAAAGGATTGAGCAAATTCCGGCAAAAATGCAAGGGTTCGGCTATATCGATGAGGCTGAAAGAGCGCGACGATTCGGTGCCTAGGGCAAGCGCGATCGCCCGCCTGAATACGAGCCGCCGCTAAGGTCACTTTCAGCTCACTTGGATGGTGGGCATAGTCATCAATGAAGCGGATGCCATTGGCTTCCCCTCGCACTTCAAAGCGCCGTTTAGTTCCGCCAAAGGTGCTCAAAGCACGGTTAATGTCCTTAAAGTCCGCGCCGAGAAGCCGTCCGACTGCGATCGCCGCTAAGGCATTGCTGAGATTGTGAGATCCAAGGAGAGAGACCTCCACTTCGCCCAATAGCGTGCCTCGTTCCCAGACCCGTGCGCGCGTCTGCGATTGCCCGTAATGAATTTGATCTACCGCATAGGTGGCACCGGACTCTCGGTTGAGGCTGTAGCTGATGGCAGGGCGGATGCGACTCGCTACAGTGGGACAATCGATGCAGCCAATGACGATTTTGCTGTTCAGTGCGAAGGTCTCAAAGGTCTCAATGACCTGTTCTAGATTGGTATAGTGATCGGGGTGGTCATGTTCAATATTTGTCACAATCCCAATATGGGACTTGAACTTGACCAACGACCCGTCCGACTCATCCGCCTCAGCGACCAAATATGGACCGTTCCCTGCCCGAGCATTTCCTTGCCAAGCGGCCACTTCTCCCCCGACAATAACAGTTGGATCCAGTCCCGCTTCCAGCAAGACACATCCGATGAGGCTACTAGTTGTGGTTTTTCCGTGTGTTCCCCCGACAGAGATACTTTTGTACTCTTCAATCAGTCCGGCCAGCACATCCGATCGATGCAAAATGGGACATCCCAAAGCAACCGCTGCTGCGTACTCAGGATTGGTTGTTGAAATGGCTGTCGAGCAGACAATTTGAGGGAGTTGAGGCTTTGGAGACGGGCTTGCGGACGGGCTTGAAGGCAACGAGACGGACGAGATGTGCGACAGGTTTGTCGCATTCTGGCCGATAAAGATCTGAACGCCTAGGGCCTCTAAGCGTTCTGTAATATGACTCAGCTTCAGATCCGATCCGGAAACAGGTAAATTACGATGCACCAAAATATGGGCGATCGCCGACATCCCAATGCCGCCTATTCCAAGGAAATGGAACGGTCTGCCGCTGAAATCAACTGAATTCAGCATTTTAATTCCTCACACACCAAAAACCACACCGGTAACACGCGTAATCATATCAAGCTTTGCTTTGATGGGACACAATCTACAACGAATTTCCAATAGACTCAAGTCAATCCCAAAAATAATGATGATCGCTTGTCCCTCTAAACCTCTGATTTTGATGTATGGAAGTGCCTCAGAATACAAATGTCAATTTGTAGGATGGATTCAATTTGAATCTATTAAAATTGTTCAATCAGAGGATTCAGGCCGGACTTCAGATCGTCCTCAATTCCCGAAAATTTGCCGTTATTACAGTCAAAAAGTAGTTTTTATAAAATATCCTATATAGAATATTATGCTTCTGAAGGCAGCAATGGATAGATGAAGTATTGATAAATCGCTGTCTTCTAAAGAAGAGAAAATAAGATTGTGTCTGAGTTGTGTCTCTCTTGCATTTTATCTTATGGTAGCGGGCTTGACCCTTGATTCGAGTTTGCTCTCAGTAACACCTATGGACGTAGGGCCTCAGAAAATACTCTCCCTAAAGAACTGCCGAAGAGAGGGATGAATACCACCCTGGTAAGGAGGCAAACTGAGCGCAATCGGCGACGGGCTAAACTGAAATATCGGTCCCGATGGAGGTGACGCTAGGACAGCTAAACCAGGTGACAGTCTCTAGAGATGATGAATAATTACGTAGCGATGAATGATTGCAAGTGAGGGGATCCTTTTGAGATATAGTTGATTCCGTCAATACGGTATTTATTAACAGAGGGTAAGACGCTGTGATTAGAGTCGCGATCAACGGCTTCGGACGGATTGGACGTAGTTTTTTACGGTGTTGGGTAGAACGTCCTAACAGTGGATTCACGGTGGTAGGACTCAATGATACGTCCGACCCCCGCACGAACGCGCACTTGATTCGCTATGACACAGTGATGGGTCGGTTTCGCGGGGAAGTGACCGCTGACGACAATTCCATCACTGTGAATGGCCATGTCATCAAGTGCTACTCCGATCGCAACCCCGAAAATTTGCCATGGAAAGAATGGGAAATCGATCTCGTTATCGATTCGACGGGTGTGTTTATCACGCGCGAGGGTGCTGGTAAGCACATGAAGGCTGGGGCAAAGAAGGTTCTGATCACAGCACCAGGGAAGAATGATGACGGTACGTTTGTGGTGGGCGTCAACGATGGTGATTACGATCACGATCGGTGCAACATCATCAGTAACGCAAGCTGCACTACCAATTGTCTCGCCCCCATTGTGAAGGTTCTGGATCAGAGCTTTGGCATTATTAAAGGCACCATGACCACGACCCACAGCTACACGGGCGACCAACGAATTTTGGATTCGAGTCACCGTGATTTGCGTCGTGCTCGTGCAGCGGCAGTTAACATTGTACCCACATCTACTGGAGCGGCTAAGGCGGTCGCCTTGGTTTACCCTCCCATGGCTGGGAAACTAAATGGGGTTTCGCTTCGCGTTCCAACCCCGAACGTGTCCATTGTGGATCTCGTGGTCAACGTTCAGAAAGCGACGATCGCAGAAGAGGTCAACAGTGTACTGAAGGCAGCGGCTGAAGGCCCAATGAAAGGCATCCTGAAGTTCTGTGAAGAGCCTTTGGTGTCGTCGGATCATGCCGGAAGCAATGAGTCTTCGATTATTGATTCATTCTTGACGATGACGATGGGCGGAGACATGGTGAAAGTCATGGCTTGGTACGACAACGAGTGGGGTTATAGCCAACGGGTTGTGGATCTCGCTGAAATCGTTGCCAAGAACTGGAAATAGGTTTGGGCATCCTGTTTAAGTGATTTTGTATTTACGAATATCCTGAATAATAGACCCTATGGAGATTGCCTCTGTAGGGCTTTTTAGTTGGATTTTAATAGGGTCTTGAGGTTGGGATGGCTGAAGGAGATTTTTTTGCGTTGGGAATGACCGCAGTGGGATCGGGGGGTGCGATCGGTTTTTCGTCGGCTTTGGGTTTGGGCGGTAGGAGGTCAGGGGCTAGGATTGCTAAGGCACGAATACGATCGCTACTGCCTTCTTGTTTGGCTAGCCAAATTTTAGTTCTGGCAGGGCCGTCGCGATCGAGCATGATCATGGCGGTCCAAGCTTGAAGAATGGGATCATTAGGGTCGTCATCGATCGCGACGGATAGGCGTTTCCAGAGCCGACTGGTTTCGGTTTTGAAGCTTTCACGGACGTCTGCCTGTACGAGAGGATCTTTTTCTAGCACTTTTAACGCCTCCTGCCACTGGCCATCCATGAGTCTGACGAGGACTTGCTGATGGACATTGTTGAAGCTTTGGCGAGCTTGGTCTTGGGTCAGTTTGGCGTGGTGGGCGATGAGGTCGAGCTGGGTTTGAGCGTTGCTGTTCCAGTCGCCGCCGCTGGATTTGAGGTGCTTGAGGCGATCGGCTGCTAGAGACCAAAGTCCAACGTTGGCGAGTTTCAGGGCGCTGCGGGCTTCAGGATCGGTGCTGGCGGCTTGGGTAAGGGAAATAAGCGCAATGTCGGGGGTGCCTTGAAGTGAGACTTGATAGGCTTGGAGATAGGGTTCGAGTCCGATGCTGTGATCGATAACTAGTTCGGGGGTGGCGCTTCCGGTGATTTGCTGCCAGGTTATTGGGCGATCGGGATTGGGACTCGACCATTGGGTCAAAGCCCTGAGCTGCGCAGTGCGGACGTCATAGTGAAAGAGCTGGCCGTAGGTAATGGCGTATTCACCCTGTTGACTTTTTCCGATGAGGTTAAACCAAGTGCCCGTGTTGGTTTCAGGGGAATCCATGGCCTGGTAGGTTTCCAAGGGAAGGGCTTTGTCTGAGGTTTCGCTAGACCCATTTTCACTCTGGGCTAGAGAGTTGGAAATAATCCAGTCCTGGACGGCACCGACTTCTAACTGGGCCACAAGACGGTAATTGGGTTGGTCGCGCTTGGGTCCGTTCGCTTTGGCGGGGCGGTAGATGCGAATTTCGCTTACTCGATCGCATTTTGCAACGCAGTTGTAGACAGTTTGGAGGACCGGAATTAGGCGATCGTGGTTGTCAAATTCGATGATTTCGCCTACTTTTCGATCGGCGGTTTGGAGGGTTTCTTTGATGTCGGCTAGGGTTTGGGGGCGATCCCATTCTTGAAGGGGAACTTGTAGGGCTTCGGGGAGATAGTCGTTGACCCAGGCGATCGATTTTGGGGCGAGGATGAACTGGGCGCTGAGAAGACCGCTGCCTGTGACGATGGCTCCGATCGAGACCAGTGCCGCTAGGGGAAGCAGGTGACTAAGGGAGCTTTTGAGGCTTTGGGTTAGTCGTTGTTTGAGGGGAGCTTTGGGCGGCTGAGAGGTTTTGGCTTTTTGGGTCTTGGATTTTTGGGTCTTGGATTTTTGAGTGTTGACGTTTTGGGCGTTATTTTCTGACGGGCTGCTTTTTTGGAATTGAAGAGCTTTTGCTAGGGCTGTTTTAGGCTGAGAGGGTCTGGCCTCAACAGTCTTAGGCTGCACGATCAGGTGCGACGGTTTGGGACGCGGATCTTTCTTGGACGATTTGGAGGCGGGGGTGCGGCGAGGATCAGCTTTCATGGAAGAAGCGTAGAATGAACACGGACAGCGAATGACAATGCTTTAGATACGCGATTGGGTCAAAATTTCGTCCATGGCGATGGGCACCATCCACTAGTTTGCACCAGTTTTTACCGATCGGAATCATTTGTGAAGGGAATCGATTCGATCCTAGGGTTCGCCAGAGATTGCTTTTTCGTAACGAAGTCCGGCCTGTTCCCAAGTGAAATCGCGCTCAATGTAGGCACGGGCCGATCGCGAGAGGGTTTGGCGCAGGTCAGGGCTATCGAAAAGCGTGGAAATTGCGGTGACGTATTCGACGATGGTATTGGCGCGGAGGGCAAGGACATTTTCGGGTGAGCTTCCGGTGGAGATATCTAAGCCTTCGAGACCGCGATCGCTAGAGACGACGGGGGTTCCGGCGGCCATAGCTTCAAGGGTTTTGTTTTTGATCCCAAATCCAGTGCGCATTGGGATCACGCAGACTCGGGCCTGATGGAGATAGTCCGCCATGGACGGGACGGCTCCGGTGACGATGATTTCATTGGGCTTGGCGAGAGATAGGACCTCGGGAACCGGACGGGATCCGACGAGGAGTAGCCGAGTGGTTGGATAGCGCTGATGTACTTGGGGAAAGATTTCGTGGGCGAGAAACCGAGCGGCGTCAATGTTGGCGAGGTTGTCCATGGCTCCGATGAAGATGAGATCGGCGGGATCGGCGGGATCGATCGCTTCGGCTTTACGGTAGGGAAAGTCGTTGAAGTCTACGCCGTTGGGGATGATATTGATAGGGGTTTGGGGGGCAAAGGTGGTAAATTGGCTGGCGTCGTCGGGGGTGGTGACGATGAGGGTGCTAAATTTTTGGCTGAAGCGTTCCTCGTAGCGTTTGAGCAGGGGAAGGTTAATGCGATCGCGCAGCGGTTTTTCAGCGGTGCCCGTTTCGAGCTGGTTTTTGCAGGTGGCGTAGACGGAACTGTGGATGTTGACGCTGACGGGGAGCGTGCATTTCCAAGTGGGGTCGATGTAGATTTCGTTGACGCTATGTTCGCAGGTGATGGCGTCAAATTTGAAATCATGGACGGCTTGGGTAATCCAGGCTTGGAGGTCAGGGCTATAGCTCGATCGGACGCTTGACGGGGTTCCGGTGGTGATGAACTCTAGACTGCGCTGAAGTTTGTTCCAAACTCCGGTGGCGATCGAAG
>JAYVVL010000370.1:0-8892 GCA_043787035.1 Synechococcales cyanobacterium | reverse complement strand
TTCGTTTAATTACGCCATTTGTGCTCAAAACGATCGTAGCAACGGCTTTACTGCTTCCGGTTGCGCCGATCGTTCATGTTCGGTCTTCGGGTTTAGCGCTGCAAATTTTATCCGAGCAGCCTGCTGTCGCGGGTCCAAAAAACGAAATGGCGCGGCTGAAGAAAACCAGTCAACGTTGGATTGAGGTCAATCTCAAGACGCAGCGGTTAATCGCGTGGGAAGGCAAAACCTGGGTGGATGCCAAAGTGATTTCTAGCGGAAAGGCTTCAACGCCGACGTTAACGGGCATGTTTGAGATTCAAGACAAATACCGAACGACGGTCATGCGTGGGGCGAACTATGAGGTGCCGGATGTGCCTCATGCCATGTTCTATGACGGTGGGTATGCTATTCATGGTGCCTATTGGCATAACAGCTTTGGCACACCTGTGAGTCATGGTTGTATAAACATGCGTGAAAGCGCCGCAGCATGGCTATTTGGGTGGGCACGGGTAGGCACGCCTGTGGTGGTTCATCGGTAGATTTGGAGGCTCTCTAATCCCCAACCTTGAGAGTTTCTGAGGAACGAGAATTCAATAACATCCGGCGACTAAAGTCGCCACGGCAAGTGATGGATCTTATTTAATTCACGTTCCTAAGCTTTCTTCCAAAATCAGTCTAGACGGCGATCGCCCAAGCCTTGGCCCAGGCTAAGATGCCATGAACTTGCGCGATCGTTTTGGATTCACAGTATAGGCGAAGGACGGGTTCGGTCCCGCTGAAGCGAACCAAGAGCCAGCTTCCGTCATCTAACCGGAACTTATAGCCATCATCAGTCTGGGTACTCACAACCGTTTGACCTGCGACGGTTTCGATCGGGCTATTACGCAAACTCTTGAGCAACGCATCACGAACGTCTAAGCTAGCAAGGGGCAGATCAATGCGATCGTAGGCGGCATCAAACCCGGTTTTTTCTTGAATCGATCGGTGCAGATCGCTCAAGTCCATTCCGGTGGTGACGATAATTTCTAATACGTATAATGCAGCGAGTAAGGCATCACGTTCAGGAATATGGTGGCCATAGCCAATGCCGCCGGATTCTTCCCCGCCGAGTAGGGCATGAGTTTCCATCATTCGATCGGCGATGTATTTGTATCCGATCGGGGTTTCAAAGACAGGCAAGCCAAAGAATTGGGCGGTCTTTTCGATTAAGCCTGAACCGCTCACGGTTTTCACGACTTCTCCGGTGTAGCCTTTCCGCGCCGATAGATGTTCGATCAAGATGGGAATTAGGATTTGAGAGCTTAGGAAATTTCCAGCGTTATCCACTGCCGCAATCCGATCGCAATCGCCATCAAAGACGAGTCCAACTTTCACAGCATGAGTCTGAGTCTCCGGAATCACCCGCAGCAGCTCCGGCAAATACTTTGGCAAGGGTTCGGGCGCTCCTCCGCCAAACAACGGATCTCGGCTTGCGTTCAGCTCAGGCACATCCATGCCCAGAATCTGACTCAATCCGGTAGACGCCGCCCCATGCATGACGTCTACGAAGACGCGAATTTTGTCCGTTGCGATAGCAGACTTAATCGCTTCAATGTCTACGAGCTTCCGCAACCCTTCGCAATAGCTTGTCCAAGGATCGAAGGTCGAAAAACGTCCGGGCGTCTGGGTAGGGTTCAGCTTGGGTGGGTTGGCAATTAAGGCTTCGACTTTGGCCGTCACGTCTGACGGAACCGACCCCCCGAAAGCCCCTTTAATTTTGAACCCTGAATAGCCGCCGGGGTTATGGCTAGCGGTAATGACAAACGCACCTAAAGCATTCATTGACTTGGCGGCCCAACTGAACGTTGGTGTAGGCGCAAAGCAGTCCGAGAGCACCACGTCAAAGCCAGATGCTTGGATGGTTTTGGCTACGGTCATCGCAAATTCTTCGGACAGGAAGCGTCGATCGAACCCGACGACAATAGTATTGCTGCCGGTACTGGGGCCGTAGGTTTCCTTGAGCACTTGGGCAGCTAGGGGAGCGACAAAAACGACTCGCTCAAAAGTGAAATCGGCAGCGATCAGTCCGCGCCATCCATCTGTACCGAATTTGATCGAGTTAATCGTTGTCACGCAATTTGGGGTATCTGACATATTGAGAAGCTACCTTATGAAATTTAAATAGAAATTGGATGGGGAGTCTAGACGTAATAGATTTGCAAAACGTTTCTATATTACAACGCAAAATAGAAACGTTCCATTTTAGTTCGTACAAGTAATAGTCCGGACGTTTCTTAGAGAGAAAAATAGACAGAGTTTGGATATTGGTTGGAACGATCGGGGAGGGACATGACCCGGACTTTCTGAAAGGTTCTCTGCCTCCTTACTTGTTCACCTCGGAATTCAGTCCAAAGTGGAGTGAGGCGACTGCCATTAATTTGCCAACAGCGTCTTGGGTTTTGGGACGAAAAAGTAGTGACCATCACGAATGGTCTCAGACCATAGCTTAGATTGCTACAGCGTGCAATATTACGCGATCGCATTTTATGAGGCAAGACAGTAGAATGGTTAGCACTTAACGTCCTGTTCCAAACCCAAATCGATCATGTTTGTAATTCCATTGGCTTGGCTACAACTCAAACGCGAAAAAGTACGATTGCTAATTGCGATCGCAGGCATTGGCTTTGCGGTATTTTTGATGTTTGTGCAGTTGGGGTTTCGGGATGCGCTCTTCAACAGTGCGATTCGGTTCCACGAAAACGTTAAGGGCGACATCATGTTGCTGAGCACTCGATCGAATTCGCTGATTTCCATCCAAAGCTTTCCTCAGCGTCGGCTTTACGGCCTGCTGGGTTTGGAGACGGTTGAAAATATTAGTCCAATTTATGTTGGTTTTGGGCTGTGGAAAAATCCTTTCTGGGAAGGGTTGCCCAAGTCTCAGACTCGTCAGTTGATGGTATTGGGCGTCGATCCCAATGATGACGTGTTGAGCGTGTCTGGTTACGATGCGGCAGCGCGGAAACTACTAAAGGTAGAAGATCATATTTTATTTGACAAAAAATCTCGGGCAGAATTTGGGCCAATTCCCGCTAAATTTGAGGAGTTTCAGAAACAGGGTAAATCAATTGTAACGGAGATCAGCGATCGAAAAGTCACGATCGATGGCCTGTTTGAACTGGGCGCATCCTTTGGGGCCGATGGCAACGTGCTGACCAGTGAATCTAATTTCCTCCGAATTTTTACCCGACGTGATAGGGGCGATATTAATATTGGAATTGTTAAATTGAAACAGGGTGCGGATCTTTATAAATCACTAGAAGCCGTTAAAAAAGCATTGCCCGGTGGGTATCGAGTGAATCCGACTCTCAAACCGGATGAAGCCAAGGAAGACTTCATTGTTGGAGAAATTAGGGTGTTGACGAAAAAGGCATTTGTAGAAGTGGAGCGGAAATACTGGCAGAACAGTACGTCTATTGGGTTCATCTTCACACTGGGTGCTGTAATTGGATTCTTAGTTGGCATCGTCATCGTGTATCAAATCTTATACACAGACGTGTCCGATCACTTGCCAGAATATGCAACGCTAAAAGCAATGGGTTATAAAAACCGTTATTTACTCAAAGTCGTGTTTCAGGAGGCGTTAATTTTGTCGGTAATGGGCTTTATTCCGGGGTTCCTTTTAAGCAATGGCATGTATACCCTTACTCGTAATGCAACGGCCTTGCCGCTGGCTATGACGAGCGATCGGACGCTCACCGTCTTTTGTCTAGCGGTCGTGATGTGCGCCATTTCGGGGGCGATCGCAGTCCGAAAAGTTCAGGATGCTGATCCCGCAGATATTTTCTAGGCTAGACGAGCGGATTTCACGCTATTCCTTCTCCAACATTTCTCTAATCCTTCTTCAACACTTCTCCAACCATGATAGAACCCATTATTTCAATCACTGGCGTGAATCACTACTTTGGGAGTGGTAATTTACGCAAACAAATTCTATTTGGAGCAACGACGATCGTGGAGCCGGGAGAAGTTGTGATTATGACGGGTCCTTCGGGTTCAGGGAAGACGACGCTGTTAACGTTGATTGGGGCGCTTCGATCGACCCAGGAAGGAAGCCTGAAAGTGTTGGGGCAAGAGTTGTTGAATTCATCTGAAACGGTGCGGGTTGCCTTACGGCGAAATATTGGCTATATCTTTCAGGCGCACAACTTACTAAAATCACTGACGACTACGCAAAATGTGATGATGTCCTTGGAATTGCATACGAATCTCTCGGCAAAAGAACGCGAAGAGATGGCGAAGGACATGTTAGAAGCAGTGGGCTTGTCGGACCAGATGTCGAAATATACGGATCAATTGTCGGGCGGCCAAAAGCAGCGGGTTGCGATCGCACGGGCATTGGTGTCGAACCCAAAGCTGATTTTGGCCGATGAACCAACTGCCGCATTAGATAAAAAATCGGGGCGAGATGCGGTGGAAATCATGCGGAAATTGGCCAAAGAACGGGGTTCGGCAGTGATGTTAGTGACGCATGATAATCGGATTTTGGATGTTGCCGATCGGTTGATTCACATGGAAGATGGAACCCTCGAATCTTATGATTTGGAAACGGAAGCTGCCCCTGAAAAAGCGATCGCCCTTGGATAGGAATTAGGACTTAAAATGCTAACCGTTTGCCATGCTAAGATTGAGCAAGTTTCGGTCTATCTCGATCGCCCATGATCTTCATTAATCCCAAAACCGACTTTGCCTTCAAGAAAATATTTGACTCCGAACAGGGCCATGAGATCTTGGTGAGTTTTCTAAATGGAATTTTATATGGTGGTGATGATGTCGTCCAGTCTGTCGATATCATCAATCCCTATCAAGTCCCACGAATCCGGGGAATGAAAGACACTTTCCTAGATGTTAAAGCAACGATTTCCGGTGGTCAAACCGTCATTATTGAGATGCAGGTGCTGAACGTCAAGGGGTTTGAACAACGGGTATTGTACAATGCCGCGAAAGCCTATTCAACTCAGCTCAGTATGGGTGACGATTACACATTGCTTAACCCTGTGATTGCACTGACGATTACTGATTTTGAGATGTTTAAAAACTTGGATGCGGTCATTTCACGGTTTGTCCTGAAGGAAAAGGAGCGGTTGAGTGACCATGCGATCGACGGTCTAGAACTTGTTTTTGTGGAACTGCCAAAATTTCATCAAGCGCTCAACGAAGTAAATGATTTAACAGCAAAATGGATTTATTTTCTCAAAAATGCACGTCAGCTTGAATCGGTGCCTCAATCAATGGAAAGTATTCCCGCTATTCAGCAAGCTTTTACCGTCGCAAATCAAGCCAATCTCAGCCCGGAAGAACTTGAAGATCTAGAGAATCGCGAAATGTTCATCCACGACCAACGCAACGCGATCGCTCTAGGGTTAGAGCAAGGGTTAGAGCAAGGGTTAGAGCAAGGGTTAGAGCAAGGACGAACAGAAGGGCTAGAGCAAGGACGAACAGAAGGGCTGAAAGAAGGATTAAATCAAGCTAAACTCGCGATCGCTCAGCGATTGTTAGCGAGTTTTGATGATGCAACGATCGCCCAAATGACCGATCTGACGGTTGCTCAAGTGCAGCAATTGCGGCAGGCAGGCAATTGACTTTAAAATATCTCGAACGATCACTTTTACGAGTTCACCTTACGATCGTCTTTTTTAAGTTCAACAATTAGCCCGTCTTGTATCATAAAGTCTATGAAATTATTGACACAGTTTAAATCTGCTATTGGCCGATCGAAATTCCTAAATCAACTGACTACCACCGGAATCCTAAGTCTGACCGGATCATTATTATTGCTAATAGGATTAGGTTGGCTTTGCCAAGAAGTGTGGGAAAAAGAATCCTTTCAGTTTGATACAACCCTACTGCTGAGACTACATCAGTTGGCCAATCCTGGGCTAGATCATTTCATGCTTACCATCACTCGGTTAGGCAATCCAAACGTAGTCGTCATAGTCGTAGCAACGAGTTTTGGGTGGTTTTTGTGGAAGCGACAGCGTCTTGAAGCCGGAGCTTTGGCGATCGTCTGTATGGGCACACTGGTTCTTAATCAAGGCATGAAGTTAGCATTTGCTCGTCCTCGCCCCACATTATGGCCGCCGTTGATTCGTGAAATATCCTACGGGTTTCCCAGTGGTCATGCCTTAGGATCACTTGTTCTGTACGGGTTTTTGGCCTATGTTATGGCTTGTCGATATGCTCAATATGCCCGGTTGATTTACAGCGTTTCAGTCGGATTGATTGCATTGATTGGGTTGAGTCGTTTGTATTTGGGCGTTCATTACCCCACTGATATTTTTGCTGGGTATGCAGTGGGATTTCTTTGGCTGATGGTTTGCATTAGTCTTCTCAGATGGACCCGAAACAAACTTAGATGATTGGTCGTCAGGGTAAAAACGTCGGTCTACACTAGAGCCTGCGATCGATTGGTTGTGTTTCATTCCCTGACCTCCATTCCCTGATGCTTATATCTATGCGTTCAAAACGTTGGTTTGCGATCGGATTCGCGATTGTGATAACGATTATTACCGTGTCGGGCGGCGGCGCAACGGCCCAAAAACCGCCGTTTCGTCCGGTGTTGTTTCCGAGGGTGAGTATTCCCCGCACTACGCCTGCCCCGCCTCCTGCGCCCTCTTGGAACCCAACGCCAATTTTCGTGCCGCCCCCTGCGTCCGATCCGGGGATGCCGCCAACGATTAATGTCCCGACCCAGCCAATCCAGCCTGTCATTCCTCGGACTGAAATTCGCGGGGTGTGGATGACGAATAATGATTTACCGATGTTGGAAAATCGCGCTAAGGTTCGCAATGCCATGAGCCAGTTGCGATCGTTGAATTTCAATACGATCTATCCAGTGGTCTGGAATTCGGGCTATGTAAATTTTCCGAGCAAGGTTGCGTCGCGCTACGGAATTCAGCCATTTGTGCGGAGGGGGGCGGATGGGCACGATATTTTGGCTGATTTAGTAAATCAGGCTCATGGGCAAGATTTGCTCGTCATTCCGTGGTTTGAGTTTGGGTTCATGGTGCCGCAAACGTCTGAACTTGCGACGTTGCATCCAGAGTGGCTCACTCAAACTCGGGATGGAACTCAGGTCTCAGGGGGTCCTGCGGGTGAAGTGGCGTGGCTCAATCCGTTCCATCCGGATGTACAGCGTTTTTTGACTGAGTTAGTAATGGAAGCGGTGACGAGCTATGACATTGATGGAGTACAATTTGATGATAATTTAGGATTGCCGCGTGAGTTTGGCTACGATTCATATACTCAGGCTTTGTATCAACAAGAAACGAAGAAAGCTCCCCCGTCCAATGTGGCTGATGGGGCTTGGGTCAAGTGGCGAGCCGATAAGATTACCCTGTTTGTAAAGCAGCTTAATCAAGCGGTAAAGTCCCGTAAACCTAAGGCTATTTTCTCGATTTCACCAAACTATTATGATCATGCTTACAAGCTCACCTTACAAGATTGGTTAAACTGGGTTCGACAGGGGTTAGTGGATGAGGTAATTATGCAAGTGTATCGATCGGACCTCAATAGTTTCACAGCCAAAATCAACCGTCCTGAAATCATTGAATCGCAGCAGCGGGTCTCGACAGCGATCGGGATTTTGACCGGGTTGCGTCGTCGTCCTATTTCAATCGAACAGATTAAGTCTCAGACGAGAGCAGCGCAACAGAGAGGGCTTGGGGTTTCGTATTTTTATTATGAAAGTCTTTGGGAAGACGCCCCAGAAAATGTGATCGATCGAATTGCAGGATTTCAATCGCTGTTTCCAAATTCAGTGGTGAGACCGAGAGGTTGACGGGCATAGTGTCGTCTTTAGTTTGACTCAGCCTAGAGTGCTTGGAGCTGAATAAGCGTCAAACTAGTGACTTCTGAAATCATTTCTAAAGACATCTCTTTTCTCAGCAGATTCAGTGCAATCGATCGTCGCTCTCTTTCTATGCCTTTTTCTATGCCTTTCTCTTCCCAACTGGTGGTGGTTTGCATAATTACTTCCTTTTGAATTTTATCCATCGTATCAATTTCTGCTTGAAATAGCTGCTCTTCCTTGACATCTAGCCGTAGATATATGTCTACAAACTTTGAGATAAGCTGAGTCTTCGCAGGATTCAACTTCAACGTGACCAATAATCGCAGACATTCCGTTTTGACCTTGGGGCGATCGACTTTTGCGATGGTCATCTTTGCCATGAGGGCTGCTGCGACCGGGTTTGGCTGGTTGAGGTAATCTCGCCAGTTTAATTGATTGAGTTGGATAGATTCAAAACTAAATTCCAAGACCTTGCGGGTTGGAAACTCTACCTTGTGTGTATTTTCTTCTGGGCGATAGGGTATGTCAAATGAGAAAATTACGATGAGATAGATATCCTTAATATGCCGTTAATGGAGGATTGCGAAATAGTGGAACATTCGTCTATTGAAATGAGATTTGCTGGATGCTTGGGCTTCGATGTGAATGAGAAAGGTTGCATCTCGCCCTGACTGCTTTACTTCTACCAACAAATCAATAATCCTCTTTTCTCCATCAACTAAATCGGTGAAATATTCTTGTTGCAAGAATATAATTGAGCTTGGGGCAATCGTGCTTGCAATGTCTGGCAGAAATAATTCTAGAAATTCTAGGAAGAAAGTAGAAATTAGTTCCTTGAAATTTTTGTCATGATCGATCGGGTCATTAAAATTGTCTTCCGGTTCACTGGACATGATGGTGGCTAAGCAAGGTCCTTATAGAATCCATTTGGGATCTTTTCAATTCTGGAGTATGGCTGAGATAAATGCCATACTCCAGCAGCCTGAGTGACGCCGAATGGTCGATTCTTGAACCCATGTTGCCAAAAAAGAAGCAAACTCGACCACCGAAGTGGAGTAAACGAGAGATTTTCGATGGGATCC
>JAYVVL010000369.1:0-22544 GCA_043787035.1 Synechococcales cyanobacterium | reverse complement strand
TTAAGCACTTGAGGTCGATTGTCTCTTGAGCAATTTGTTTAGTGAAATCACACAAAACACTATTGCTGGCAACGACGGCGGGCTTGCTGGTCATCGTTTGGTCGGAATTGGACGGTGAAGGATTGGATGATGGAGGCGTTGAGTTGCAACTGGCGAGAAGGGCGACCACGACGCCTAATGCACCACCTGAGGCAACTCTAAGGCTTCGAGTTGACCAAAATTGTGATGGCATGAGAAATACTCAGTTTTGATTTAAGGTTGACAACTGGGATCATACGACAATCTAGATTAAAATGAGAACTGTTATCAATCTCAATTCTTGATTATGCTAGACGTTCATGAAGTGGCTGTGAATTATCGATCGGGCAATGGTCTCGATCCGATTAGCTTTAAAGTTTCGCCGGGGCAGCTTGTGGGGGTGATGGGGCCAAACGGGGCGGGAAAGAGCACGATGATGAAGGCGATGGTGGGGTTGGTGCCGAAGGTGAGTGGGCATGTAAGCTATTGCACCTGTCCCCTGCATCAGCAGTTGGAAAAAGTGGCTTATGTGCCGCAGCGATCGCAGATTGACTGGGATTATCCGATTACGGTTCAAAATGTGGTGATGATGTCGAGAACCCGATCGCTCGGATGGTTTCGATCGCCCACAAAGCAAAGTCGTGAAATTGTGCGAACAGCGATGGAGCGGGTGGAGATTTGGGATTTGAGAAATAGGCGGATTGGGCAGTTGTCAGGGGGACAGCAGCAGCGGGTATTTTTGGCTCGAGCGTTGGCGCAGGAGGCCGAAATTTTGTTGTTTGATGAGCCATTTACAGGGGTGGATGGGACAACGGAAGAGGTCTTGTTTAGGGTGTTTCAGGAGTTGCGATCGGATGGCAAAATCTTGATGGTGAGTAGTCATGAGTGGGGCAACGCGCTAGGACAACTCGATCGGATGCTGTTACTCAATAAAGGCTTAATTGCAGACGGGACACCCGCTGAGGTTCTGACGCAAGCGAATCTCAGTCGGGCTTACGGACGGGTCTGGAATCAAGTGGATTCGCATTCACATTCGATCGAGGACTCGGCATGTTAAGCGGAATGATGAATTTAGTATTGGACCCGTTGCAGTTAGAGTTCATGCGCAATGCGTTGATGATGAGCGCATTGGTAGGCATTTTGTGTCCGATCGTGGGAAGTTATTTGATCGTGCAACGCATGGCTCTCATGGGCGATGTTATGGCACACTGTGTGCTTCCAGGACTATCGACCGCAGCATTTTTTGGCATTCATCGATCGATCGGGGCGTTCATTTCAGCAATGCTTGGATCGTTTCTGATTACGTGGATTCGCTCGCAATCACGGGTCAAAGTTGATTCAGCGATGGCGTTGACGTTTTCAAGTTTTTTCGCATTGGGCGTGACGTTAATTACATTGCTAAAAAATAAGCTGGATCTCGATAGTTTTTTGTTTGGCGATATCTTGACGGTGACAACAGAAGATTTGATGGGTACTGCGATCGTTGCAGCATTAATTTTAGTCGCAATTTTTCTGTTCTACAAAGAGCTGTTGTTTTATACTTTTGACAAGGTGGGAGCAGAGGCTATTGGGCTTCCGGTCAGTACCCTCCATCTGGGAATGATGGTGATGATCACGCTAACGATTATTTCGAGTATGCAGGTGGTGGGCGTGATTTTGGTGATTGCGTTGCTAGTGGGTCCGGCTTTGACAGCGTACTTACTCACAAAGGAATTGCATGAGATGATGGGACTTGGAGCTGCCATAGGCATTGCTTCAAGCCTGACGGGAATTTATATTAGCTATTACAATAATTTGCCATCCGGGCCTACGATCGTCCTAGTATCGTCGAGTTTATTTTTGATTGTCTTCGTGGGGACGATGCTGAAAGGCTTTAGGTAATTGCGTTTAGGGTCTTATCTCAGAGGGCCGACTGATTCTCAACAGTTGGTCTGCGCCTTTCTAGAACTCATTGCAAAACCAAGCGCAGTCCTTCAGTCATAGTACCAAGACAACCTCATTGTGTGGAATAATTTAGAGTGTATCCACATTGTCTTTTCTTGCTGTGAATCCTATTCTGACTCTGACGTACGAACCTTCGATTGAACAGCTTTTGGGTGATGATTACTATGATGTCGTAACCGCTTCTGAGTTTCCGATGCACCAGTTGCGGTGGCGAAATGACCAAGTGCTGCAACAGTTTGGACTAGACGCATCGGAGGTTTCGGATACAGATTTTGTAGATGCCTTTGGGAAATTTCAGGGGCGCAAACCGTTCATGGCGATGAAGTATCATGGCTATCAGTTTGGTCATTACAACCCCCAACTCGGCGATGGGCGAGGGTTTTTGTATGGGCAAGTGCGCGGAATAGATGGGAAATTGTACGACCTCGGAACGAAGGGATCAGGAACAACGCCCTACTCACGAGGTGGGGATGGAAAGCTGACCCTAAAAGGAGGCGTGCGCGAAGTTTTGGCAGCGGAATTGCTGCACCGGATGGGCGTTAGGACATCAAGATGTCTAAGTTTGGTGGAAACAGGTGAGGGATTGTATCGAGGCGATGAACCGTCGCCTACACGATCGTCGGTGATGATTCGGGTTCAGGAATCGCATATTCGGTTTGGAACCTTTGAGCGTCTTGATGCCTTGGGTCGGCGGGATTTGATCGGACGGTTGTTGGACCATACGATAGACGTGTATTACCCCCATTTGGCCCAAGAAGAGACTCGCTATGCGTTGTTCTATGCTGAATTGAGTAACCGAGTTGCAACGTTGGTGGCGCAGTGGATGGCAGCGGGATTTTGTCATGCGGTCTTAAATACGGACAACATGGCAATTACGGGAGAGAGCTTCGACTACGGTCCCTTTGCGTTTCTGCCAACGTTGGACCCAGCGTTTACGGCTGCGTACTTCGATCGTGATGGACGCTATGCCTACAGTAATCAACCGGGTATTTGCAAATGGAATCTTCAGATGTTGCAGTCACCATTGAAACAGGTGATCTCAAGTAGTGATTTAGAGTCGGGGATTTCGGGCTACGATGAGCAGTATGGAAAGGTTTACCGGACGTTGATGCTGGCGAAACTAGGGTTTGAGGTGGACTTTGAACAGGGCGACGATCCGTTGGCGCGGGAGTTGCTGAAAGTGACGATCGAACTGCTCCACCGATCCCAAGTGGGCTATCACGAATTTTTTGCCCAATTGACAGCCGTTTTTTCGCGCGAATGGCGATTGAATCAGGCGTTGATTTTGGCTGAACTAGAGGTAGATGGGGATCTTCGATCGGTCTTGGAGGACTGGCGCAGATTGTATTTTACGATGCTGAACGCAAGCCCAGAATCCGATTTAGAGACGATCGCACTCCGCTTAAAGGATGCAAATCCCACGGTGATGCTGACCCGTCCGCAGATCGAAGCGGTGTGGGACAAGATCGATCAAGACGATGACTGGAGCGCTTTTAATAAGTTGCTGAGCCGGATTCAGGACCGAAGCTAGGCCATGACAAACACCATTTTAGGGATGACATGAAACTGTTACTTTTACTCTTAAAATCCTCATGGCAGAGTGTATCGATCGCCGTGGTGATGGGCGCACTCAGTGGAGTCTGTAGCGCATTGTTGATTCGGATGATCAATGACACAGTGTCGGGAAAAGTGGTGGGGTTAGAATCCTTTGTGGGATTGACTATTGTGTCGCTAATTACGACGATCGCGTCGCAGTATTTACTGATTAGGCTCGCCCAAAACTCAATTTATGAATTACGATTGCGATTATCTAAAGCCGTTCTGAGTACGCCACTCGCAACGCTAGAACAGCTTGGTGCGAATAAGGTTTTAGCAACGCTGACGGAAGATGTTCAGACGATCGCAAACACTATTTTTATTATTCCATTTATCTGTATTGATTTAGCGATTATTGCGTCCTGCTGGAGCTATCTGGCTTCTCAATCCTTCCCGGTTTTCTTAGCCATGCTGTTCTGTGTGGGATTCGCCATTGTAACCGTCCAGGCACTACTGGGAAATGCGCGGAAGTATCTCAAACAATCACGGGCTGAGAGTGATACGTTGCTGAAGCATTTTGGCAGCCTGACTGCCGGGACTAAGGAACTTAAGCTCAGTGGACTCCGCCGCCGATCGTTTCTTGAAGACGATCTTGGACCCAGTGCGGCGCGATCGAAGGACTACCAAGTTCGGGCTTTGACGTTGTTTTCAGTGGCGACGGGATGGGGAAATCTGCTGTTATTTTTCATCATCGGGATGATCTTATTTGCATTGCCCAAATTTCTACTTGTGACTCCTGCCGTGTTATCCGCCTACTCGTTGACGATCATCTTTCTAATGTTGCCCTTTGGGAATTTGTTTCAGCGGTTGCCTTTTCTGATGCAGGCTAATGTGGCGTTGGCGAAAGTCGATGAAATGGGACTGACCCTAGAAGCTCAGTCTGAAGCCTCGGCCTTAACGCCCCTTATGAATGGAGGGTTGGGACGAGAAAGTGCGAAGACGATCGCCCTCACGAACATTGTCCACCAATATCGAGGCGATCGCGAGGATACTCCATTCACGTTAACGATTTCAAAATTAGAAATTCCAGCAGGGCAGCTTGTTTTTATTGTGGGTGGGAATGGGAGTGGGAAATCTACATTAGCGAAGATTTTGATGGGATTGTATCTGCCGGAAACTGGAACGATCGCATGGGACAGAACGGTCGTCACGGCGGAAAACTTGTCTGATTATCGTGAAAACTTTAGTGCGGTATTTGCAGATTTCCATCTGTTCGATCGGGTGTTAGAAACGCCAGAAACCAAACAGCACTCGCAGCGGTATCTCGAAAAATTACAGATCGCACACAAGGTCAGTATTCAAGATGGAATCTTATCAACAACGGCCCTATCAACGGGACAACGAAAGCGACTCGCCTTGCTGAATGCCTATCTCGAAGACCGATCGGTATATGTTTTTGATGAATGGGCATCGGACCAAGATCCAGTGTTCCGGGAGTTGTTTTATCACACGATTTTGCAGGAGCTTAAAGCCAAGGGTAAAACCGTCATTGTCATCAGCCATGACGATCGATATTTTAACGTAGGCGATCGGTTAATTAAGCTTGACTATGGTGAAATAGAGAGCGATCGGTTGATGTGATGGGGCGATCGTTGTTTAGGTTGACAAAGGTTTGATGCAGAGCGATGTCATTGCTTAAACAACGTGAATTGTCAAACTAGTCGCACCATGGGTCAGCATGAAAAACCTCTAGGCTAGATGCTGACCTGGCGGAACCTGACGCTGAGAAACGTCTTTACTCTTCTTCAGTCGCTTCGGTCGGATAAACGAAACCTGTCGCGCGGCCCGTTAGTACGGATTTCCCGAGGGAAAGTGCGCGCGCAGCTTGAACTTGTGCTTTCCGGTTCCAAGTGGCACGGCGTTGATCACGCTTGCCGTTGGAGGTTTTCTTTTTAGGACACGCCATGGTGGGTTTCCTCAGTTTTGATTTTAGACAACCTTGCAATAGTAGCAGAGTCTCTTCTCGATACCTAGTGACAGGGAGAAGGTGTTCGACTTTTTGAGGGATTCAAAGTCCCTTGCCCTAGGGAGCTACGGTGCACTCACAAGTCCGAACTGACGGCGCTCTAGGCTTTTCGCTCCTATAAACCCCAACTCTAAGAGACCTTAATTCCGATTCTTGTAGGTCGGCTCACCAAGAATTGGAGGTTGTGGGTCGGGCCGCTAGGATTTAGCGCGATTGAACAGACTTGTGCGTACCCGGTAGCCGCTCAGGAGGGAGAAAAAGACCATTAGTTTAGCGATGACATATTTCTTCTCTCTCTAAAGATAGAAGCAAGAACATATTCAGAGGACTATTCTAGCCTTTAACAACCAAATAAATCCTAATTTGCCCGGTTTAGCTCTTTAATTCACTCGATTGATCTGCAATTTCGATACTGAATTTGTCCACAAATTTATTCAGCAGTGGTGCTGTAAGAAACTTATGAGCCATAAAATATCACGTAGAGAGTTTGGCTTAATGACAGGGGTAAGCGGTACGGCGATCGCTTTAGGCTTTCCCCTCGTTACCCCTTTCTTGACAAAATCTGTTCAAGCAGCCTCTGCACCCGATACTCAAATGAAAGCCGTGCTAGATGAACTCGCCGCTTTTAATGCTCCACCGCTTGAAAAACTTTCTCCAGGAAACGCTCGTAATGCTCCAAGTCCAAAAGATGCTGTCATAGGTATTTTAGCGAAACAAAGCAAACCTGCGGTAGAAATGGTAGCAGAGGTGAGTCACCAACTCATTCCAGGTCCCGGTGGAGAATTATTAGCAAGGGTTTACCATCCTCAAGGAAAGGGTCCTTTTCCAGTGCTAGTCTACTTTCATGGGGGCGGCTGGGTCATTGCAGATTTAGGGACTTATGATGCATCTTGTCGAGCATTAACTAATGCTGCTAGCTGTATCGTTGTCTCTGTAGCCTATCGGCAAGCGCCCGAACACAAGTTCCCAGCGGCGGCGGAAGATGCCTATGCCGCAACACAATGGGTGATGGCAAATGCGGCACAGATTAAGGGTGATCCAAGACGGGTTGCCGTGGGGGGTGAGAGTGCAGGGGGAAACTTAGCCGCCGTGACTTGCTTAATGGCACGCGATCGCCAGGGCAAGATGCCGCTGCATCAAATGCTAATTTATCCGATCACGAATTATGCTTTCGATACGCTTTCCTATCAAGAAAATGCCAGCGCAAAACCCCTCAGCAAAGCTGCGATGCAATGGTTTTGGGATCAATATCTTGAGAATAAGGCTAATGGTAGCAACCCTTATGCATCACCTTTACGTGCTAAGAGTTTGAAAGGTTTACCGCCTGCTACTGTTATTACAGCAGATATTGATCCGTTGCGGAGTGAAGGGCAAGCTTATGCCCTTCGGCTACGGGAAGCAGGTTCGGCGGTTAGATACACCAACTATAGCAACGTGACCCATGAGTTTTTTGGTACGGGGGCTGTTGTAGATAAGGCGAAACAGGCAGTGAGAGAGGCGGCAGCGGGGTTACGTTCTGGGTTTGGTCGATAGGCTGGAGCGTGTTTCATGTAGAACACTAGGCTTCTTTTAAGGTGAGTAACGCTAAGAGAAGGGATGATCTTAGAGGGACCTAGTGATCCAATGCCGCTCAGTTTTGAGACCTCATCACGCCTCAAGACGGGGCGGAAAAACAAAATTGCGAGATTAATGCGGCAAAGCGGTGACTGGCGAACCGTACGAAGGGCTTTGAGGGGCAACCCGTTGTCCTCTCAGGCAACGACCTCTATGGCCGCCAACCCATGTATTTTTGAATTGCATACTATGAACGGGACTGGCGGGACTCGAACCCTCGGCCTACCGCTTAGGAGGCGGTCGCTCTATCCATCTGAGCTACAGCCCCAAATCAATCTTCTAACTCTACCTCAATTCTAGTCTAGCAAACGTCTTCTCTCCTCGAAGCGATCGATCGTCCCCCTGCCGTGGCACACTAAAAACCTGTGATATTCCTTCACATGATCGTTAATGTATAAATGAGGAGATCGCATGGACCTGAGTTTGGTCGCGTCAAACTTTTTGAACCCGCCCATTTTGTTCTTCTTTTTGGGAATGATCGCAGTCTTGGCCAAGTCAGATCTAGAAATTCCGCAGCCGATCCCAAAGTTTTTCTCACTGTATTTACTCATTGCGATCGGCTTCAAGGGCGGGGTCGAACTCGTCAATAGCGGCCTAACTCAGGATGTCCTACTGGCGATCGGGGCATCCATTTTCATGTCTTGCGCTGTGCCTGTTTATACCTATTTTATTTTGCGGACCAAGCTAGATGCGTACAACTCCGCTGCGATCGCCGCCACCTACGGAGCCATCAGTGCTGTCACCTTCATCACCGCCAATACCCTCCTCGAACAGCTCGAAATCCCGTCCGATGGCTATATGGTCGCGGCTTTAGCGCTGATGGAATCCCCGGCGATTATTGTGGGATTGGTCTTAGTCCAAGTCTTTGGTGAGGTCCGAGAGGACGGCGAAAAAGTGGAGTGGGGTGAAGTACTGCGAGAATCCTTTTTAAATGGCTCGGTGTTCCTGCTCTTTGGCAGCATTGCTGTGGGCATGTTAAGTGGTGAACATGGGTATGAAAAAGTGAAGCCGTTCATTGGCGATATGTTCTACGGCGCGTTGATGTTTTTTCTACTCGACATGGGTTTGATCGCAGCAAAACGGATTCGAGACTTGCAGAAAACTGGATTCTTTTTGATTGCGTTTGCTATTTTCATTCCCATTCTCAATGCGGCTATTGGAACGTCGATCGCCTATGCGATTCATATGCCAAAAGGGGATGCACTCTTGTTTGCTGTACTCTGCGCAAGTGCCTCCTACATTGCCGTTCCAGCCGCTATGCGCATGAGCGTCCCCCAAGCAAACCCGAGTTTATATATTTCCACAGCGCTCGCCGTCACGTTCCCCTTCAACATCGTGTTTGGAATCCCGCTGTATCTCTTTGGGATTAATGCCATTTGGGGATAATGGAGTACTATGGGGGCAACTTTTATCCCGCCCGCGAAGAGTTGTCACCTATGATCGCACCCGTTGAAACCCGCCTTGATCAACTGGAAGCCTTAGCTGCTACGACCTTGATTGCTATTCGAGAGCTTGCCGATCGACAAGAAGCCAGTCAAAAGCGGCTCGATTCTGAACACGATCGCTTTGGAGCATTTGACCAACGAATGGACAGGTTGAGTGTCAAGCTTGAAGAAGTGGGCGATCGTCTAGACAGGGTTTCTCTCCAACAAGAGCTGAATGGCCAGCAAATTGCGTCTAATGCGGCGGGAATCGTTGAATTGCGGAACTTGGTGGCGGACCTAGTTCGGGGACAGGGCTAGGTCAGATAGAGACCTTAATGTTTGGATCCATTCAGGTGCGGGAGATGAGGTGCTAAAATTAAAAGAATAGAATCCCGATCGATTTACCGGGGATAACGTCCCCCAGCACCACACAAGACCTATGGACACAATCTCATCCGTCAGCCCCGTCATTGAAAAACCACCCTCAAAGGTAGAAGGCATCAAGGAACGCAGTGATTATTTGCGTGAGCCAATTGCCACTGAACTCAAAAACAATTTGAGTTATTTCTCCGAAGATTCGATTCAACTCATGAAGTTCCACGGGTCCTATCAGCAGGACAACCGGGAAAACCGCATCAAAGGTCAAGAAAAAGACTACCAAATGATGCTACGGACCCGTAGCCCAGGCGGCTTCATTCCAGCCGAACTGTATCTGACCCTCGATCGGTTGTCGGATCAGTACGGCAACGGGACCCTTCGGGCGACGACCCGTCAGGGCTTCCAGCTTCACGGGATTTTGAAAAAGAATCTTAAAAACACGATCGCCGCGATCGTAAAAGGAATGGGATCCACTCTCGGAGCCTGCGGAGACCTGAACCGCAATGTGATGGCTCCGCCTGCGCCCTTCAAAAATCGTCCTGACTACGCCCTTGCCAGCGAGTACGCTAACCGTATTGCTGACCTGCTGACGCCACAAACCGGCGCATATTACGAAATTTGGCTGGATGGCGAAAAGGTGATTTCTGGTGAGGAAAACCCTGACGTCATCGCCGCTCGGACTGCGACAAAAAATGGCACGACCTTCACAGACTCCGAAGAACCCATTTACGGCGCTCAGTACATGCCGCGCAAGTTCAAAATTGCGGTCACAATTCCCGGCGATAACTCAGTGGATTTGTTTTCACAAGATTTATCACTAGTGGTGATCAGCAAACCAGATGGCAGCTTGCAGGGCTTTAATCTCTATGCAGGCGGCGGACTGGGCCGAACCCATGGGAAAGAAGAAACCTTCGCACGCATTGCTGATCCGATCGGATACGTTGAGGGTGAGGATATCTATGATGCGGTTAAGGCGATTATTGCAACCCAACGGGACTACAGCGATCGCACCGATCGCCGTCATGCCCGATTGAAATATCTGATTCATGAGTGGGGCGTCGAACGGTTCCGCACCCAAACAGAGCAGTATTTCGGAAAGGCGTTTCAGCCGATGAAAAAGACGATCGATTGGACGTATTACGACTTCCTCGGTTGGCATGAACAAGGCGATGGTCGGTTCTTCGTTGGCATCTCGATCGAGAACGGTCGCGTTAAAGATGTCGGCGAGTTTCGGCTTAAGTCAGTTCTGAAACAGATCATATCTGACTACGGCCTGCCTATGTTACTAACGCCCAGCCAGAACATTATTCTGTACGATATCCGTCCAGACGACAAAGCAGCCATTACTCAACTTTTGGCAGAGTATGGGGTCAAACGCGAAGACGAAATCGACGCGTTGGAGCGCTACTCAATGGCTTGTCCGGCGCTGCCTCTTTGCGGACTTGCAACGGCTGAAGCGGAACGGGTCTTGCCCAGCATTCTCGATCGAATTCGTCTGACGTTAAGCCGAATCGGGCTTCCTGAGCAGCATTTCATTGTTCGGATGACAGGATGCCCAAACGGGTGTGCTCGTCCCTATCTGGCTGAAGTCGGCTTTGTCGGGAACGGACCAAATCAGTACCAGCTTTGGTTAGGCGCTTGCGCCAATCAGACACGTCTCTCGGAAGTTTACCTGGAGAAAATGAACGGCGACGATCTTGAAACAACGCTCGAACCGATCTTTGTCTTCTTCAAGAAGCGTCGCAAGAGAAGTGAAACGTTTGGTGATTTTTGTCATCGGATGGGGTTTGCAGCGATTCGCGAATTTGCGGCCATCTACAAACCTCGATCGCCTGGTCGATCGCCCGATCATCGTAAGCGCGTCACACTTCGGGATGCCACTTATCTTCAACTCCAACAAATTGCACTATCTCAAGGTAAATCCATGGCAGACTTGGCCACTGAGCTAGTCGATCGAGCCTTGAACTCAAAGCCGATGGATTCTTAATGCGTCGTTGAACCCGTCGCTAAACAGTCTCCTCTAATTAACGCGCTCGGCATCCAAATGGATGGATCGGGCGCGTTTTTAATTGAGTTTCTTTAAATGATCTAAGACCCTCAGTGTGATATGGTCCTTAGACATTTGGTCGGTTCTAGCAATTTAGTATTGCTGGAGGAAACGGGGAAAGTTCGGTGTAAATCCGGCGCTGTCCCGCAGCTGTAATTGAAAGTACGAGTTTTTATTTGTGCTGTCTGAGTCAGAATGCCCGCCGATCGAGTGAGTTTTAAATCATCTGCGAGGCACAGAATGAAAGCATCCATTCAAACTTCAATTTGGCAACGGACTGAGCAATTTGTCCTGTCTGTTCCGGCACAAGCTGTTCTTTATGTTGTGCTGTGGTCACTCATTGTGTGGCTGGTATTTTTTAGCACCTATCCTGCGGTTCACGATGCCGTGCATTCCCTCCGTCATCACACCCTCGGCGTGAGCTGTCACTAATCCTTTTGCAATCGCAGGAATTTCTCATTATGTTTCCAAAATTTAAAGGGTCTCCGTTACTGGGTGCAGTTTGTGCAGTCAGCATTTTAAGTTGTGCCGTCATCGGATTTAGCCAGTCGCCTCAAGCTTCTATTTCGCTGACCACCGAGCCACCCATCAATCAAACCTCACCATTAGAAGCCGAAGCAACGGCCTATCTGGGGTCCGGGAAGTACAATGCTCCCGTTCAGCTCAAGCTTCAGGCCAAAGACGCCTTGGGCGCGCCGTTGAACAATGCGCGGGTTCATGTTGAAGTAATGACTCCACCGCCTACGCCTTGGTTCACAACCGATTTTCCGATCGTTGAAGGAACCACGCTATTAGACTTCGTGGCCGATGCTCCGACGGGGGAGTTTCAGATGCAGCAGGTGTTCCCGATTCGCGGAAACTATGCGCTCAAGGTAGACGTGACGCCTATGGTGGCTGGAGCCTTTACCCCCATTGCTCAGACGTTGAACTTAAGCGTTCCTGAAAATTCGCTTAAACTAATCTACTTCCCAATCATCCTAGCAATCTTACTAGCGATCGGGTTTGGCGGAGGCTGGGTGATTGGGAGTCGGGGGACGGTGCGCTCAGGCGAGATTGCCCCTCGCCCGGTGCGGTTGTTGCTCAGTGGCGTAACGGTCATTGCGATCGCGGCGTTAATGTTCTTCAACATCAGTGCTGAATTCGCAACAGCCCACTCGTCGCCGCATAACGCCGAGACGATCGCCGATGTTTCTAGTGCCGATGTTTCTAGTAAAGACTCTTCTGGCCTAATTCAGTCCCAAGGACTGAAACTAGAACTCACTGGTGATGAGAATACACAAGTTGGTAAACTAGCGTCGTTTCAGGCAAGACTGACTGATAGCCAAACGAATCAACCGATCAGCGATGCGATTTTTCTGGTTCAGTCGATTCAGCTTGAAAATAACTGGGTTGCCTTTGCTTATCAAGGCGTTCCAAATGCATCGGGAACACTTGCATGGCAAGAACAATTCTTTGATGGTGCGCCTCACTCAATCCAAGTAAATGTATCACCCGCTGCTAACTCAAAGCGATCGTTCCAACCCTTCCAAGTCACCCGCGAAATTGATGTCGAGGGCATTGCTCCGCCCATGAATGTCCGGCTGATTAGCTTAGGGTATTTCACGGGTCTTTTGACGATCGGGACGATAACCGGATTTAAGGTACAGCGTCGCAGATTGTCGCAAATTTAGATTTGATTTAAAGTCATGACTATTGACGTGTTTTGCCATTGTGAAACACGTTTTTTATTGTATTTACACCCCTGACTCACCTATGAACAACCCATCTGTTTTACTAGTTTGCACAAGCTGCGGCGGAAATGCAGAGTCCGATCGTCAGGGAAAAGTCCGCAACGGCGCGAGATTATTCGATCAACTTCAAACCTTGCATCACGATTCGCCCTTGCGCAACAACATTGAAATTCGGCCTGTGAAATGTATGGGCGTCTGCAACCGACCCTGCATCATTGCGTTAGTGGGATCTGGAAAGTTCACGTACCTATTTGGTGATCTGCAAGCGGATGACATCAAAACGGCCTCAGATATTTTGGTCTGTGCCCGTCAGTACGTCCATCACACCGACGGAACCCTTGCCTATCGTGAGCGTCCCGATCGACTTCGAGATACGATTATCGCCAAAATTCCAACCGTTTAAAACAGCCTAAAACCGCGACATCCAAAACCCTACCCCAAACAATAATCCACACCAGAAATGCATCTTCACGGCGATCAGCCGACAAAACACCAGTTTGTGCGGCTGATTGTAATAGGTCAGAATTGTTATGCAAAGCTGCCGCGCCACAGGAACGCTTCCCAACGCCGCCAACGTCCACACTGGAAATAGCATCGTTACTACCCCCAGTACGATCGCTCCGTAAACCGCCCCACAAATCCACGGCAACAATTTTGCGCTGCGCTCACTGCCTAACCGCACAACAGGAGACCGTTTTCCCATCAACGCATCATCCTTAACTTGATTGAAATGCGAACAAAACAGAATCAAACTCGTAACAGCGCCTACCACCACCGACGCCGCTAAGTTCACACCGCTATAGGTCTGAGTCTGACTGTAGTAGCTCGCCGACATCGCCAATGGCCCAAAAGCAAAGAAGCAAAGAACCTCACCTAACCCCTTATAGCTCAGCCGAAACGGCGGTCCCTGATAGATATAGCCGATCGCACAACAGGCCACAATCAACCCAATCACTGTCCAATCATGCTGCGCCCAGGCAATACTCCCAATGCCCATCAAACCTATCAATAAACAAAAATTACTAATCCAAAAAATCAGCGATTTCCGTCCGGTGATATTTACAACCGAATTAAATTTATTAACATCGACCCCCGTCTCAGCGTCGAAGACATCATTGCTCAGATTTTCCCAGGCCAGAATCAGAATTGCACTGCCCAAGAACACACTAAAACTTGCGAAATTAAATCGCCCCGTCTCGGAATACGCGATCGCACTCCCAATCCAAATCGGCATCACCGCGACACTATACATCGGCGGCTTGATGGCAGCCCACCAGAGTTTTCGTCTGGTGAGGGTCGGCATCGTCTTAGCGGGAGTGACATTGCGATCGATCGACTGGCTAGTCATTTCGAGGTACCTGTAAACCGAAAACTCTAGATAGGTTCTAGTGTCTCACCGCAGATTGCTAAGGATTGCGAGGGATTATAAAAACGTTACAGTCGGAGGCGGTAGAATAAAGGTTAATCTCGAAGTTGTGTTGCAGGTCCAACGAAGTGGAACTCTTTCGCGATAATTGGTCCTACCTCAAAGTTGAAATCAATTGGTTAGAGCGTATTCTTCTGAATGCCGCTGCAAAAATGCGCAAAACCGAAGCGACTACCGCCCGCTTCGCCAAAACCAAAGCCGATCGCGCCACCCATAGCTGGTGGGAAGGACTAGTCACCTTTGAAAAAGTAGGCTACGACTCGCCACCCGCTGCCGCTCCAAAATCCCTGCCCTACCAGCAGCAGCTCGACCTCCGCATCAGCGCCTCTCAAACCCAAGGCATTCCGTTGGCTCTGCCTGCCCTATGCGATCGTCACAATTTATCCCTTTTTGAGAAACAGACTATTCTTCTTGCCCTCGCTCCAGAGGTTCATCGTCGCTATGGGGAACTGTGCGGCTACCTCACGGGCCAAGATCAGGTCAGCTTACCCAATGTAGATTTAGCCCTGCGGCTGTTTTGCCGAGACGATCGCACCTGGCGACAAAACCGATCGCAGCTTCAGTCTGGCCCTCTTATCCAGCACACCATTCTCCTTTCCAGCGATCGCCCCTACCAATCCTTCCTAGAATCACCGCTCAAGCTTTCCCCCCCGATCGTCAACACCCTCCTCGCCGAACACCCCACGCCCCAAACATCCCAAGCACTCACCCCCCAACGCCCCATTCTCAATTCTCAATTCTCAATTCCACATTTCTCCCACCGCGCCCTTCACCAGCTTCAATCCTCCACCGCCCAAGCCGCCCAATGGATTGGACTCGATCGGTTCTTGAGCCTCCCCGAAAAAATCGACCTCTACCACCACCTTGCGACCGCCTTGAATCTCTCTATTGTCATTCTCGACGTGTCTATCCTAACAGAGGCAGATCAAGCACAGATTTTGCAACCCATTTCATCGCCAACCCAAGGTGTTTCTCCGACTCTACTAGTCATCACCTCGGCCCAACGGTGGCTATCGCGATCGGGAACCTTGAAGACCATTCAAATCCGTCCGTTGATTCAACAATTCAGCGCAGACTACACCTGGATTATCTTTGATTTGCCCTATCCGATCGTGCTTTCACAGGTTTGGCGATCGTGGATTACGCTGAATCTCGGAAAAAAGTAGTGCCCTAGAAACCTGATTCTCTGGTTTAGACCCTCGCAGAACTCAATCACACCGAAATTCTAGACCCCTCTCTCCATGAGGAGTTTGACTAGGATTTTCATGTTAAACCTCTCGAAACGAGTGGACTGATCTCCACTTGATTGTCAGGTCAGCCGCCTAATTTCGCTTCATTTTAATCAGTGTCAACCCACCTCTACTGTGCAGAATGACCGCTCATTCTTGTCTAATCCTCCTCATCTGTCCACCGCCGACTCACTCGCCCAAACAACGGTAAGTCGATGGTCCGTCCTTGCCACAACCGCAGCATCAATCCCAAATTCAGCACAAAATACCCGGACGTGAACACACTGCTTGCAATCAGCAGCGGCAGCTTCAGTCCCTCAACATTTTCGACCCCCACATCCAGCATTACCGTCCCAGCAAACCAGGCCACCATGAGCTTGATAGCCATCCGGCTCAGCGCCCGTTCTGCTTTAGGCCGTTCAGGCTGGCTCAAGGTCCATAGCGCCGGACCGACCCCAAATACGGGCATCAGGTACAGCAGAAGCATCAGATTTTTAAGTTCTTGGCGATCGGAGGAGCGGCTCATAATACATTCATCACAAATAAATATAATACTTTAAGTGGAAATGGGAAGTCGGTGTGAGTGGACTCAGATATCGGTAATAATATAAGCCAAGGTATGCTTAGGTGACACAGGATGCAGCAAAGCAATATGCAGCAAGGCAATGTACAGCCAGAAAACCCATGGTTTAGTTGGTGGGGGAAGCTGTCCCTAGGACTCAGGGCTGGGGCGATCGCATTGGCACTGCCGCTAATCGTATTGAATATCTGGGCTGCTTCTGCAATTTTCAGCTATTTCAATTCACTCCTCGTTATCGTGATTGCAGCGTCGCTATTGGCGTTTCTGCTCAATTATCCAGTCAACGCTCTCCAGATCCAAGGCAGCAATCGAGAACGTGCGTCTATTGCTGTGTTTCTCGTATCGGTCTCGATTTTGCTGGGGTTGGGGGTGACGCTGGTCCCTTTGGCGCTCCAGCAGGCAGAGCAACTGATTTCGAGCTTGCCGAAGTGGATCGATTCGGGGAAGCAGCAGCTATTGCTGTTTAACTTGCAGCTTGAGGGCATGGGGTTCCCGTTAAACCTCGATGTGCTGACGGAGCAAATCATCGATCGACTCAAGAGCCAACTGCAATCCATTACGGAAAAAGCGTTAAACATTGCGCTCTTTACGGTAACGAGTTTGATTGATTGGTTGCTGACAATAGTGCTGACGTTTTATCTATTGCAACATGGCGATGATCTGTGGACCAGCCTGTTATCGTGGCTTCCGACTCAGCTTCGTCGGCCTTTTTCCCAGACGTTGAGCCAGAGTTTTCAAAAGTTTTTCCTAGGGCAACTGATTCTAGCCACGTCGCTCGGGTCGTCGCTCACGCTGGCATTTTTGTGGCTGCGGGTGCCCTTTGGTTTGCTCTTTGGTCTGACCATTGGGACGATCGCGCTGGTGCCCTTTGGCGGTTCTGTAGGGATTGCGCTGGTAACGCTTTTGGTGGCCCTGCGCGATTTCTGGCTAGGAGTGAAGGTGCTGACGACAGCGCTATTGGTACAGCAAATTATCGAAAACATTGTCGCCCCTCGGGTGCTAGGAAGCATTACGGGGTTGAATCCGGTGTGGGTGTTTATTTCGATTCTGACGGGCGCTCGGGTAGGTGGGCTGCTGGGGGTAATTATTGCGGTGCCGACGGCGGTTGTGATTAAGACGGCACTAGAGGCGATTCGCGTTCCGGATGTTGCTGAATCCTTGAATGAAGCCATTGCAGAACCGATCGCACCTATTCGTTTGATTGCTGAGGATTTGAGTGTTAAAGCTGAAGAGGAATCTAGATCCGGTCCCTTAGCCCGTAACTCTGGGGGCACTTGAAACTTACCTTCCTAAAGTCGCTGTGATGTTATTAACAGTTTAAATGGGAAATCTCTATACAAATCACAATAGACCTACCCCAAGATCTCGAATAAGACCTCGTAACTTAATCTGTACGATCGAACATCTCACTCCAGAGCCTCATTCTCCCAACCCTACGACAGTCACAGCGTACGCCTCACAGGGTGGCTTAGTGGTCAGATATCATTCTGAACTACGAGGGAATCTCAGATTTTCCAGCCTTCGAGTCTTGCCGGGAGGAACTCTCGCCGCTGCGTTAACAGATGGTCTGATGGTTGATGGGCTGCGATCGAAGGTCAACACAAGTTACGGTATTGTGGCGCGTCAACTTGTTCTTAGGAGTTTAGCTTTTGTTAAATCTTGAGCGCGTCTGACTAACCTTATTTGGTTAGAAGAAAGGCCGATCGCCCTTTTCCCTTAAGAAAATCTAAATTTTACGATCGCCCCTTAACCACTCCATTCAATAAATCCCGCAAGCGTCTCTTTTGTCTTGAGGGAAGGGCGATCGCATTAAGCAGCTACTTCAACGTAGGCAGATTGGCTACAGGGAATCGGAATCGGGAATCCTTCCAGTTTTAGACCTTCTAGATGAAATTCGATCGCATCCTGCATGTTGTGCGTAGTCTCTTGAGACGTACTTCCAGTGGATACACAGCCGGGAAGATCGGGAGAGTAGGCAGAATAGCCTGTTTCAGTTTGTTCGAGAATAATTAGGTATTTCATCATTTCAGACCTGCTTGTTTGAGAATGCTATCTAGCGTTCCAGGTGCTAAATCATCGCTCAATTTACCTGGAACGGTTACAAGACCGGGCTTTCTAGGATTCTTATATTGTCGATGACTCCCGCGAGTTCGTGCAAGCATCCATCCATCCGCTTCAATGAGTCGGATTATTTCTTTAACCTTCACCATACGATTGTAGCGAACATTGGCTTATGGATTAATAGTTAAGGATTAGCGTAAAAATAAAGTCCCTGACGACCCGCCTCCTAGGCCCACAAGATGCTGTTGGCACATTAATTATGGCTGCCCTGCCACACCTTGGAATTCGTTCCAAGGCAGACCATCAACGAAGCAGAATGCATTTCCTGACGTGGGGGCGGATCGCCAGAAAAGGTAGGACGTTGTTTAATGACTAGTCCATTACAATCAATTGATCGCCCTTTTCCCTTAATAAAAATCTAATTTACGATCGCCCTCTCCCTCAGCATCCCTCAACATCATTGAGGCTTCGTCAATGTGAGGTGAAATGCCGATCGTTGACGTTCGATCCAAATCACAGAAATACCCGACCCGATCGCCCAACTTCACCCTGTTCTGATCAAGATTTTAAGGTTATGTAAATGCCTCGATCAGCAAAAGGGGAATGGAATTCATGAATCCATTCCCCCACTTCGCTAATTAGATGATTCCAAAACTTAAAAGTCTATGCAAGACTTACTTTTTACCAAAGCCGTTTTTCTTACCTAAGAACTCTTTCGTACCCAAGACAGAATCCTTCGTATCTGTAAACTTCTCATAAAACTCCTGACGCTTTTCAGACTTAAGCATGAATCGCGTAACAAACCATGCAGTATAGCCCAAACCAACCAGTTCAAGAATGGGTTCCACTAATGGAATTTCATTCAGTGCGCTGAGGAGTGCCAAAGTCAGCTTGACTGCGATGATCGACCCAAACCCTAAGCCTAAGGAAACAATGAGCTGCCGATATTCACTGAAAAAATCACCCAAAATCGTATCTAGGTTGCTAACGACCTCTACGCCCTTACCCAACATCGCCTTCAGCTCAGCAGTGCTGTCTTCTTCACTTGTCATAGGAGCCAGTACACCATCGATCTCTAGGTTCGCTTCAACGTTTGGTTCCGCCGTTCTTAAATCAGTATCCATATTTTTCTTTATCCTTATCGACTAAGACCTGTCTATAATACTGCTTCTCCTGAAAATCAGGCCATCTCTTTTTGGATACAAATTCAAACCCAAATCCATGACCAAGACGAATGCGACATGAGGGCAAGCTAGGCGCAAATTAGAGAGAGGTCAATGTTGATCAGGGGTAAGCTAGATACCATGTTAAGACAAAATATCAGTGAGCAAGGTGACAAGACCATGGATTTGCTGGAGTACCAGGCGAAGGAATTATTTCGATCGGTAGGCATTCCGGTCTTGGTCTCTCAACGAATCGGACGGGTTCAGGATTTGAAGCAGCTAACCATTCCGTACCCAATCGTCCTGAAATCTCAGGTCTACGTTGGAGGGCGAGGGCGACTAGGCGGAATCCGGTTTGTAGACAATACCATTGATGCGATCGCCGCCGCTCAGATGCTGTTTCAACTGCCACTTATGGGCGAAATCCCGAAACTGCTGCTCGCAGAAGCCAAATTTTCGGCTGCGCAGGAATTTTATCTAGCCGTGACCCTCAATCGATCGCTGCGGCGGCTTGTGCTACTGGGTTCCATGCAGGGAGGATCGCAGGTCCGATCGACCATTGAATCGGCTCATCAGGTGGTTGTAGAAGGGGACTTTTCGGCATTCTATGCGCGACGTCTCGCCTTGGACATGGGCTTATCCGGCGCATTAATGACCACAGTTAGCGCTATCATCGAAAAAATGTACTATCTCTTGGTCGAAAAAGATTTGGATCTCCTGGAGATTAATCCGCTTGGCGTCGGACCTGAAGGAGATGTAATGGCGCTCGATGGCAAAATATCAGTGAACGACGGTGCTCTCGGACGCCACCCGGACCTAGCAGAACTCAGTCCGATTCCCTTACTTGATCTGGATTATCCTCTCCTGACAGTGCAGACGACAATGCATACCGATGGCGTCGTGGGGATCATCTGCAATGGGTCAGGACTAACCATGGCGACCATGGACGGCTTCTATGACTCGGGTGGCAAACCCAAAGCGTTTCTTAACCTCGGCAGCGAAACCAATCATCAGTGGCAAACCGAAACCCTCTGCGATCGACTGGTTCAAGGACTGAGCGCCATGGCCCAACAGCCCGGAATTCAGGTTGTGCTGGTCAACCTGGTCAGTGGTGTAGTGCCCGGTGAATCGATCGCTGAAGCTCTACTACGCGGCGTGGCGGCGATGTCTGGACTGCCTGCGGGAACAGCACTGTCGTCGCCTCATGTCATCTGCCGCTGGGCTGGACCAGACTACGATCGCGCAGCCTCACTCCTAAGCCAATCCTCGATCGGTCTATGTGAGGAGCTAGATGCCACAATCTCGCAGGTTTTCCAACGTGTTAAGCTTAAGAAAACCTAATCTTAATTTCTTCTTAGGGAAGAACTGAGATGATCAAGTAGGCACAAATACCAGGCAAATAGTTTATGGGCGTAGAAATACAGGTGCAGAGCCGGGTTGAAGGTTCTTTTTTGATTCATTCGTTGCGTGGTGATACGGGCATGTCAATCTCAATCTAAAGCTAATGTTAAGGCTCGGATGGGTATTCAGTCGTTCTTATGATTTTTAATCTCGATAGTCAAGTGATCGTTCAAGGTATAACAGAACCGATCGGCCAGACCTATGTTCCACTGATTTATGCGTATGGTACGAAAGTGGTGGCTGGGGTAAGTCCTGGATACGGCGGGCTAATGTGCGGAGCGATTCCGGTGTTTGACATGGTGGAGCAGGTGGTCCTCAAGTTTGGACGTGTAGATATCTCGTTAATTTGCACCCATCCCTACGACGTGTTGGATGCTGCTACGGAAGCAATGCGGGCAGGCGTCAGACATCTCATCATCATCAGCCAAGGCGTGCCGCCAGTGGACATGATTCACTTAATACAACAGGCTGAGGCCAGCGATACCCTGCTAGTAGGACCCAATGGATCGGGCGTGATTATTCCGGGGAAGCTACTCCTAGGCATCCATCCGCCAATGTTTTATACGCCGGGACGGGTGGGGCTGCTCACACGTAACGGCCCATTAACCTACGATATTGCCCGAACCCTAACCAAAGCAGGGATGGGTCAGTCCATTGGGGTCAGCATTGGTTCGGATTCGATCGTCGGATCCACGTTTCAGCAATGGCTCCAAATATTAGAGGAAGATGAGGATACCGATGCAATCGTCCTAGTGGGTGAGATTGGCGGCGATAGTGAAGAACTCGCCGCTCACTACATAGCAGACTCAATCGATAAGCCCGTTATTGCCTATATTGCCGGACATACGGCTCCTCGCGATCGACGGATGGGCCATGCTGGAACCATTATCGAAGCTAAAGCGGGCGATTTTGGGGCAGATCTTGGGACAGCCGAAAGTAAAGTTGCTGCCTTAAAGCAAGCAGGCGTTCCCGTGGCCGATCGTCCTAGCCAAATCCCGGATTTGTTGCGCCGTGTACTTCAGCCGAAACGAAGCAGATCGACCACCCAAAGGGCAAAAACTCTTCGATCGGAACTGTCGGTAAGCTAATGACTTCAAGCTGACGTCAAATAAGACCTCAAATAATAGCCCCCAGAGTTGGGGGGCTTTAAGTTTTGGGAGACCTCACAAGGTGCTACTGCTCTACTTGTAATCCCGCCAGACGGCGATCAGGATTCCTTGAACGTCCACATCTATCGCTTTTAACTCTGTAATTTGATACAGATCGCGATCAGGATTTCCAGGCGTCAGTGTGACCTTCGCACCTTTTCTCTGGAAATACTTGAGAGTGGTTTTGCCTTGGACATGGGCTGCTACGATCGCACCGTTTTTCACGGTCTTAGGATCCGTTACGGGCTGCATGATCACGGTATCACCATCGTCTATGAGAGCCTCGATCATGCTGTGACCTCGGACTTTCAGCGCAAAATGCCCTGGCTTCAGCATCAAGTCGCTAAAGTCTAGCATTTCAATTTCGGTATCGTGAAAGTTTTCCACAAGGCTGGTAGCTGCGATCGCTCCCACGACTGGAATTCCCTGAGGCCGCTGATGGAGCAACCGAATGGTCCGCGCCTGACCCTCTTCCCAAACGATGTAGCCTTTTTTCTTCAGATGCTCAAGACGGCTCTGAACGGGAGCGGGGGATTTCAAGTTCATCGCCCGCATCATCTGCCGAATCGAAGGCGAATGCTGCTTAATCCCGATGTATTCCACCAGCCATTCATAAAGCTGTTGCTGCGCCTCGGTCAGCGCTTCCAAACGTTCTAGAGATTCCATATAGATTGATGCGAAATAGGTGGATCGGGTGAGTGAAACCAGTCATGCGATTGGTTCTATTTAGTCAGCATTATAGAACATTTGTATCCTAAAACATTTGAACTGTCTAGAGGGAGTTTAGAAAGATTTATGCTGGAAAGAGTTTTGGGGAGA
>JAYVVL010000368.1:0-8954 GCA_043787035.1 Synechococcales cyanobacterium | reverse complement strand
CTTCATACCCTGCGATCGCCCAACCCACAAATCGTTCGAGTTTTAAGACCTTGGTGACTTGAGATCCGGCAGCGGTGCGACTGGCGATCGGGAGGGTTTCGGCGTTGATTTCGACGCGGATGACCCGTCCCATGGTGGTGGCGACGACGACTTGATCGCCTTCCTCTACAAAGTCGGCAAACAAAATGTGATCGTCATCCTTGAGCTTGATCGTCACCAGCCCTCGGTTCGTTAAGTCTGGAAACTCCGTGAGCGCAATCCGTTTGATTTTGCCTTGGACGGTAAGCAAAAGCAGACCTTGGTTTTCTAAATCGTCCGGAAGCAGGAAGACAGACGCGATCGCATCGGGTCCTTCACTGCTGACATTACTAGGCAGAAGCTCAAGCAGCGGCTTGCCGGGAGCGCTTCCGGAGGCTTGGGGAATGTCCTTGACTCTTAGGGGGAATGCCTTGCCGCTGCGGGTTAGGACGATGAGGGTGTCGTTGACGGTGACGAATTCGGTTTGAATGGGGCAGGTCTCAGCGGGACTGGGCCGGGTACTGAGGCTGGTTTTCTGGCCGCTGCGATCGTAAATAGTCTGACCCATGCGGCGGATGAATCCGGCTGGATTGATTTCAACGACGACTTCGACTTCGCGATCGAAGATGAAGAGTTCCGCAGGTTCAGCGTCTTTGGGTGTTGCTTTGGGCGTTTTGGGCGAGGCTGGGTTTCGGGTTTTGGGCGTGACTGGACGGTCGGATTCGACTTCTAGGGTGAGGTTAAAGGAGGATTGCTCTGGGATTGGTGCTGGAATTGGCGCAGGGCTAACTTCAAGCGAAACGATCGAAATAGAGGCGATCGTTTCACCCAGTTCATCTTCACCCAGTTCATCTTTACCCAGTTCATCTTCACCTAATTCATTTTCATCCAATTCATTTTCATCCAATTCAGCCCGATCGTCTTCATCGGTTGATTCCATGGCGGCTTCGAGCGATCGAAGAACCTCTGCGGCCTTCAGATCCGCCGCTGCTTTCCGGGCCGCTGCCGCTTCTTGTTCCGCCGCTTGAAGCTCTTCAAAAGTAGGCTTAGGCTTGCGGGGTTTAATGGGTTTGAGCGGGGTTCCAAGGTTAATGATGCGGGTTCTGCGGGGGTCGCCAAACTGTTTTTTTAGACTGCGCAGATCTTTTTTGAGGGCTTTGAGTAGCTCGTTTCGATCGCTCAGAAGCTTACGCAGGCTAGCTACTTTAACCGTGAGTTCATTGAATTCGGTTTGAAGATTCGTGCGCTCTAGTCCCGTCAAGCGACGAAGCGGCATTCCTAACACTGCATCGGCTTGTCGATCGCTCAGGTCAAAGCGGTTTTGGAGTTCAAGTTTGGCCCGACCCCCATCTGCTGAATTGCGCAGAATCGTGATCACATCATCCAGGTTAGACAGCGCCGTCAGCCAGCCTTCTACGATATGTTGACGGCTTTCGGTTTGGTCGAGTTCGTGGGTGTAGCGTTTGGTGAGGGTTTCTTCGCGGAAGGAGAGGAAATGGGTGAGGATTTCCCGCAGCGTCATCTGGTGAGGCTGCCCTTCAAAGAGCGCCAGCATGATGGTGCCAAAGGTATTTTGCAGCGCGGTTTGCTTATAGAGTCCTTCCAAAATTTTGGGGATGTTGGAGTCGCGCTTGAGTTCGATGACGACTCGGATGCCATCGCGATCGCTTTCGTCGCGCAGGTCGGAGATGCCTTCGATTTTTTTGTTGTTCACCAGTTCCGCAATCTTCTCGATTAGCGTCGCCTTATTCACCTGATAGGGCAATTCGGTGATGATAATTGCACTCCGACGATATTTTCCCTTGGGTGCAGGCATTTCTTCGATTTGGGTGACGCCGCGCACGGTAATACTGCCGTGCCCCGTCAGGTAGGCTTCCCGAATCCCATCAATGCCAACAATTTCGCCCCCGGTGGGAAAATCGGGACCGGGAATAAGTTTAAGCAGTTTTTCATCCGGCAGTTCAGGATTGTCGATTAAGGCAATTAGCCCGTTCACCACTTCGCCGAGGTTGTGCGGTGGAATATTCGTCGCCATCCCGACTGCTATCCCCGATGAGCCATTCAACAGCAGGAACGGCAGTTGGGCGGGGAGGACGGTGGGTTCTTGCTGAGAGTTGTCAAAGTTGCCGACAAAATCCACCGTCGCTTCGCCGATTTCCGTCAGCATCCCCGTATTGCCAATTGCGGCCAACCGGGTCTCTGTATAGCGCATTGCCGCCGGAGGGTCGTTGTCTACGGAGCCGAAGTTTCCGTGACCGCCCAGCAGGGGATACCGACTGGAAAACTCCTGCACCATTCGCACCAGCGCGTCATACACCGACTGATCGCCGTGGGGATGGTATTTACCGAGTACGTCACCGACGACGCGGGCACATTTTCGGAAGGGTCGATCGGGAGTTAGGCCCAGCTCATGCATCGCGTACATGATTCGACGGTGAACGGGTTTTAGCCCATCACGCACATCGGGAAGCGCCCGCCCAACGATGACGCTCATGGCGTATTCCAAGTAGGACTTCTGCATTTCCTGGTGAAGTGCAGTGGGGATGATTTGTCCAGGTTGGATGATGTCGAGCGGTTTGGCCATGATGGAGGGCGGGCGGGTAGGGGATTTGGAGAACTGGAGCTGAGATTAGGGATGGAATCGAAACCGACATTGGAACCGATCGAGCTGTGCGCGATCGAGGTTGAATGAGTAGCTGTAATCACTCTTAACATGATTTGGCAGATGCGGGCTTGAGAAACCCAGAGTTTACGGATCACAAACCGATCGGTTACAGAGGGGTTTTGGGGCGATCGACTAGGGTTCGATCGGGCATAATGGAAGCTATGTTTATGAGATTACGAATGGAACCGTCCTAGTTTATTTTTATATCGTAAACAGACTCAGTGTATGTATGGAGTTTCGCAAATTTTCCGTGAAATCTCGATTGTGGTTTTTGCGGATTTAACCGATCGATGGAGACACTGTAACTATGCATTGCGCGTTTAGACCACGGGTGCTCTACTGTAGGTTAAAATTATATGTCCCAAAATCCGTCTCAAACCCTGCCCATCGAAGCGAGTCCGCCGCCACAAGAGTCGGCCTCTCAATTTAAGCCTCACATCGAGCCTCAGACGGTTTTGCTGGTGGAAGACGACCCCACCAACGTCCGGGTCTTTTCCAAAATCCTGACCAAGCGTGCAGGGCTGAAAGTTCGTCATACGGAAAATGTTGAGGAAGTGCTCCAGATTACCCAAGCGCGGGAAGCCGATCTGATCTTGATGGATGTGTCCTTGTCCCACAGCATGTACCAAGGCAAGTCCATAGACGGGATTCGGCTGACGCAGATGCTGAAGGAGAACCCGGATACGGCGTATTTGCCCGTGATTTTGGTGACGGCACATGCCATGGACGGCGATCGAGAAAATTTCCTGACCAAAAGCGGTGCGGATGATTACATCTCGAAGCCTGTCATTGACCATGAGGCGTTTGTGAATCAAATTCGTGCGCTCCTTCCTTCGGTACCCAAGTAAATTTGTACTACTTAGTTTGGGTTTTTGCAAGCCCCAAAATCCCCCATACGTAAAATACTAACGAAAATACTGAAGCACATCTGGGTGAAACGATTATGTTGAAACGGTTGCGCCCTCCGCTGGTCCTGTTGGCGATCGCAGGGCTTCTCGGGGCTGGAGTGTACTGGTTTGAATCCCGGAAAGTTTCGCTAAAACCCGAGGCTCAAGGCGAAACGAGTCAGCCGATCGTCGCCGTCCTAGAGCGCGATATCGAAGCCCTGACGATCAAGACGGTTGCCCAGGTTATTGTGCTGGATAAAATCCCGTCCACGGGTCCACCCGGTACATCGCCTAACGCCGTTTGGATGATGCGATCGCCTCAGCCAAAGAGCCAAGCCAGCGAGACATCAGTGGCCTTTTTGACCAATTTGCTGGTGGGCAAGGGCGATTGGCTGCCGCAGATTTCAGGGATTCGTAAGGCTGAATTTGGACTAGATCAGCCGTTGGCGACGATCGAGGTGCGGTTGCCTAATCAGCAGATGCAAACTATTGTCTTGGGAAAACTTAATTTCGATCGCACGGGACTGTATGCGGCAGTGAATCCGCCCGTGGATCCTAATGCGGCGTTCCCGATGCTGCTAGTTTCGCCCAGTTTTGAAAGTGCGGTGACGAGACCTATCGGCGAGTGGCGATCGGCTAAACTGAAGAATCCAGCGAAGTGAACCCAAAATTCTTACCTCAGCTATGTCCTTTGAAAGTTATCGATCGATCGCTCAAGTCATCGAAGAATTCCAGATCACGGCGATCGATCGTGACTTTTTGGAGCCGTTCCCGTTGGAGATTAGCGAAGCTTTTCGCGAAGACTTAGCGTTTTCCTTACAAGCATTCAACGTTGATGATTCTGAATATGGCGTTTGCGAAGCGGTTATTTTCCCAATTCTCAAAACCATCTATCGAAATTACTACGATGCCTTCGTCCTCTGGAGCCACAAAATGCTCACCTACGATAGCAATCTTACCGGGGTTCCCGATTACATTTTGGCCAGCCGATCGCCCCTCAGTAAAACTATTTTTAAGCAGCCTTATTTTGTAGCGATCGAGGCGAAGCGGGATGACTTCATAAAAGGCGAAATCTAATGATTGCAGCTTCTCTCAATGGGCGCAGTACCGCTAAACCCAGTGAACACAAGCTAATTTAGAACTAGAAAATCTAATAAACGGATTAAGAGGCAGAATATTTGAGCTAGACTATTCAGAGTAAGAAAGTCACACAAAATTCCCATGGTTTTTGAGGTTACTCCCGAACAGATTAAGAAATTGAATAGCGAAGGTCTTGTGGAGCTACTCAGGAAGTTACTTCACACTGAGGCCCAATACTCAGGTATCAAACTTCGGGGAGTGTCGGTCCCACCACAAATTACCGTTGCGGATGGTGGGGAAGATGGAAGAATTTCGTGGAAAGAGGGATGTGATTGCACTGATTATCTGCCATCTCGGTTTTGTATTTTTCAGTCAAAGGCTAGTGATCTGGCGGAAGCTGGTTGGAAGAAGGAAATGTGGAAAAAAAGTACTCAAGGAAAAGGGAAAGCACGGGAACTAAATGACGCAATAAAAATAGCCCTCGATCAAGGTGCCTCCTATATTGGTTTCACCTCTGCCGTAATCATTGGCGACTCTAAATATAAAGATCGAATTAGAGGAATTAAGACAGGTATTCAGGAAGCAGGTGGCAATCCAGATCAATTGAAGGCTATTAATATTTATGATGCGAATAAAATTACCGAATGGGTAAATAAATATCCAGCGATCGCAGTTTGGCTAAACGAGAAACAGTCTGGATTAAACTTGAAAGGGTTTCAAACAGTTGAGAATCTGGAAAAAAGAAATAATATTTTCAAAACCACTTACTTCGAAGGTAATGGAAATCATTTTCAGATTTTCTAGCAGCCAGCCTAGTGACGATCCAAACGGAGATAATTCGGTTTCGTTTGTAAAAGCCAAGGAAAATATTGTTGATTTTCTGACTGATTCTGGAAGATCCGTTCGCATAACCGGAGCATCTGGCGTTGGAAAAAGCCGATTTGTTATTGAAGTATTAAAAGACAATTCAAGTCTAAAGAGTCCTGTGCTAGAGGTCTCTGCAATATATTGCGACTTGCGGGATATTAACCAGACAGAAATTCTTCAGGTAGTGCGTAGTCTTTTAGATAATCATAAAGCCGCTCTAATAATTGTAGATGAGTGTTCACAAGATATATCAAATAGACTGCATCAAATCACAGGTGTAGTAGAAAGTAATATCAAACTGATTACAATTAGCAATGATAATCAATCTGTTGCTTTGGAGGGATGTCTTAATATCACCGTAAATCCTGCGGATGCTGAACTTATAGAAGCTATTGTCCGAGAGCAGTTGAAAAATGCTGATTACTCAGATATTGAATACCTTAGAAATCTCAGTGCTGGATATCCGCGTATTGCTATGTTGGCAACTGAAATATACTCAAAAGGTATACCTATTGTTAAGTCTGTTGGAGACACAGTAGCGAAAATGCTTGCTAGCTGTGGTATTTACAAGCCAGAGGAAATTCGTGCGATCGAGTGCCTTTCTTTATTCAAGGAATTAGGGGCGGATGGTCATGCTAGTCAAGAGCTTGATCTAGTCGCTGAAATGCTTGCCAGAATGACTGGTGATGAAATGTATGAACATCTATCAAATGCATCAAAAAATCATCTCGTTGACAGTCAAGGCTATCTCTTCAAGGCACAACCTATCCCGATCGCTGCATTCCTGGGAGCAAGACGTTTAGATTTGTTGCGCACAAAAAATATTTTAGATTTTCTAGAGAAAGCACCTTCACAACTGCGCCAATCTTTTTTAAGTCAATGGAATCATTTTGACCGATCACAAACTGCCATGCGAGTAGCACAAACTCTTCTGAGCCGAAATGGATGGTGCAGTTCCCTTGAGGGCATAAACACAGATTGTGGAATTCAATGTCTAGCTGCATTAGTACATATTGACCCTGATGGTGTCACGGATGCTATTCGATATATATTAGGAGATATGTCGGTTGATGAACTTGATAGTTTATTAAAACAGCAGCAAGAAATAGTGCCTATCCTAAAACTACTAGCTTTTCGCAAAGAGTCTTTTTACGTCACGGCTCCAATATTGATGAGACTAGGTGCTATTTCGCGTAAGCTTTACTATCTAAATGATGCAGCTAATTGTTTCAAACAATTTTATCACCTGAATCTTAGTGCTACTGAAGCTGAACCTGATGAGAAATTTGCCGTCCTCGATCAAGGATTATCTTCAAATGATGAAAGAGTTATCTCATTATGTGTTGAAGCGTTAGATAAGGTCTTGGAACGAACCCATTTTAGCCGATGGGGTAGTTCATGTAGCATTGGCAGCCGTCCACCTCTTAAGGACTGGCAACCTAAAGTCTGGGGAGAAGTTTTTAGCTTCCATAGAAGTGGATTAGAACGTCTTGAAATTGTCCGAATAAAGAAACCAGAATCTGTTGAGAAGTGTGACAAAATTTTCGCTTCTAGGATCAGATCTCTACTCTGTGAAGATCTTTTTGAAGATATTGCAAGATTATCTCGAATTATCAAGGAGGACAAAAAATTTGGCTAGAGGGTCTAAAGGGAGTTGGCGATTGGCTATATTTTGATCAAGAAGAAAATTTGGCAAAATTTACCGTCAAGGTAAGAAGTCTATACAATGAGCTAATTCCAACAGATCCTATTCAAAAAGCATTATTTCACACAAAATTCTGGTCAGGTGATATTCGTAATCCTGATTTAATTGACACTGATGACGACCATGATGATGAATACTCTTCTCGAAAAGCCCAAGAAGTTGCTGTGGAAATAGCTAAAGATGATGCTTTAACTCGCCATGCAATTTCAGTAATGATTAAAGAGGAGTTAAACAATGCCTCTTCATTTGCAAAGGAGTTGACAGCAAATCTAGATAATCCTCTTGAGATTTTTCAATTTGCAGTGGATGAGCTTGAGAAAGCTCCTGACCGACGAGGAATTCAGTTTCTAAACGATCTCCTTTCAGCAATAGACTCGCAAAACAACAAAATTGTCAACGAATGTATTCAATACGCCAGAAAATCTGAAATCTTCAAAAGACCTATCCATAAATTTGTAAGTCAGGCTGTGCAAAGGTTTCAGAGGATTTCACTAAGATTATTTCAGAGCGAGAGGATTTGTTTGGAACGACGGAATCAGGGTTTGAGTATTATTCCTATCAGCAACTGCTTAAAAGTAGTTGAAACAGGACTTAAAATTGTTTCTTTATTTTAAATTACTTTGAAATCTTAAAACCCAGTCTAGCTAAAGAACTCAAGGATTTTATGCTGTATTTAACATCCTATTTTTGAGCTAATTTAATTTATGGATAGGTCTTATAGATGGACGCTCTAAAGAGACCTATTTACAGAGTAAGACTCCAATATGAGACTTGTTTGCAGGCGCTTTGAATCTAAAATAGTTTCAGTTCCCTCTCAGAAATGCGCGAACCGACTGTTCCGAAAACACTCCAAACGTCATTTACAAGTTCCATGACTCAAGACGTAGAAGAACAGAGGCACCCAACTTCTAGCAGACGGAAATTGTTTGAAAACCCGTCTAGATATAGAACGGTCTTCTGCTGTCAAAATTTCTCAAAACCTATGCCAGGAGGGAGACTTGAACTCCCGACACGAGGATTTTCAATCCTCTGCTCTACCGACTGAGCTATCCCGGCTTGCATCTCAATTTTGAGCGCTCAACTAAAGTATCAAACATGGCCAAGATTTGCAAGCACTTACGCTAACTTTTCTGAACAAGGGCGACACGATCGAGTCGCGACACGATCGCAATCGAAGGTTTCCCGTTTGTCGCCAACTGTGCATCGGGATTTCCTTGGCTTAACGGCAATCTTGAGATCTAATTTGGATACAATTAGGAAATGACCCGTTACCTCATCATTTTTGGAAATCTGTTGCCATGACTCGTAGCCGCTTAAACCCTTGGATTCATCAGTGGTCGAGACCTCTCATTGGGGCGATCGCCCTAGCTGGGATGCTGGATACAGCCTACATTACCTACGAGAAGCTCAACGTGTCTCAAGGCGGTCTTTGTCAGGCAGGATGCTCTGTGGTACTGAACAGTCCCTACGCAGAGGTTTTGGGCTATCCGCTGGCGCTTTTTGGGTTGGTCGCTTATGCAGCGATGGCGCTGCTGGCGGTGGTGCCGTTATTCATTGACAAAGCCGAAAAGCCAGATGGGTTGATCGCGCAGACTTGGACGCCGCTGTTGCTTGGTGCGTTAGCCATGGCGGTATTTAGTGGGTACTTGGTTTATTTGCTGGCGGTGGAGATTCAGGCGGTGTGCTACTTCTGCATCGCATCGGCGGTGTTTTCAGTCTTGATGCTGGGATT
>JAYVVL010000367.1:0-22584 GCA_043787035.1 Synechococcales cyanobacterium | reverse complement strand
ACTGTATCGCTATCGAAATCATCCGCCGATTCCGCCAAAAACCCTAAATTTCCCCCAACATTCACCGCTAATATAGGAATGCCTTCGGGCGCTAGATGCCTAGCGGCCCCGAGTGCCGTTCCATCTCCGCCAAAGACCACCGCGAGATCGATCGGGTTTTCACTGCACGCAATAAACGCGGGATACGGGTTGTCGTGGGCACCGCTAGCCCCCATCAGGACGTCTGCTCCGCGTGCAGTGAGGATGTCGCTACAGCGTTTGGCAGTCAGTTGAGCAATGCGATTTCCGGCTTTGTGGGTGATGACAACGGTTTTGAGCTTCATAGAGATTCGATCGACAGTAGGATCAGCGACGGATTTATTATACCGACTCCCCGATCGATTCCAATTCTTCGATCGTCACGGGGATTCCCTGCGTTAAGACCTCTGATCCCGATGTGGTAACGAGAACATCATCTTCAATGCGAATGCCTCGAACATCGTTGAATGGTGTGAGCCGTTCCCAATTCACGGCGTCTTTATATTTTTCGCGGGTTTCAGCATTGTTTAGAATCGCTGGAACTTGATAAAATCCTGGTTCAATAGTCACGACCATCCCCGCCAATAACGGTCGGTTCAGCCGCAGAAAGCCCAACCCAAAGCGATCGCTTCTCTCGCGGCCCGACGCATACCCAGCCCGATCGCCTAAGTCCTCCATATCATGCACATCGAGTCCCAACAAATGCCCCACGCCATGGGGAAAAAACAACGCATGGGCATCGCGATCGACTAACGTTTCAGGATCGCCGTTAAGAATGCCAAGGTCCACCAATCCTTCAGCCAGTTTATGACAAGCGAGTAAATGGATGTCTTGATATTCTACGCCCGGTTTTACGGCGGCGATCGCGGCATCATGCGCCGCCAAAACGACATGATACAAGTCCCGCTGCGTGGATGAAAATTTTCCCGATGCGCTCCAAGTGCGTGTCACATCTGCCGCCCACCCATTCTGGGTTTCCGCGCCCACATCCGCCAGAATCAGATCCGTGGGTGCGATCGGATGGTGATACTGTTCATTGTGCAACACTTCGCCCTGCACTGTGACGATGCTGTTGTACGCAGTCGTCATGTTGTGATGGGTAATCACCGATTCCATCGCGGCTCGAATATCCGCTTCTGTTTTTGCATTCTGCGTCGATCGCATTCCTGCAAGGTGAGCGTCTTTCGTGACCTTTACAGCATTGCGAATTTCACTTAATGCCAGTTCATCATGCTGCGATCGCAGGGTCACGATTGCGTTGGCGAGGGCAATATCGTCTTCATCAGGGAAGTTTGGCGTATTGACACTTCGATCGAGCACGTAGCATTGGTCTTCCCGTGTCTTATCGATAAGTCCCACTGTTAGCGCATCCGTTGCCCAGACCGAAGGCTTTAAAACCAGCATTTCACTGGGGAACTCGATCGGAAGCAGCTCTGAGAGCGGATAAGCCGCATCTGCACCCATGCTTTCAGCCAAGGTCTCGCGCGTCGGAGATTCCCCATGCCACAGCGCACTTCCCGCATGGGGATCATCTACAAATAAGGTGAGCTTGCCCTGATGAAGATGAATAGCTGCATTGGGGATGGGAATCCCGGCGAAGTAAAGGAAGTGACTACTGGCGCGGAAGGGATATTTATTAGCAGGGAAGTTACGGCTAGGCCGATCGCCTGACCACAGAATAACCGGGCGATCGACCAGCTTAGCAAGGTTTTGACGGCGGGTTTTGAGGGTTTCAATTAACATAATAGGCTTGTAATTCTCACGAGCGATTTTGAATGGTTATGATGGCTCCATTCGTTGGCGATTGTTTGCAACCTCTAGCCAACCTTGAATGGCATCCTGTAGATTAGCGACGACTTCCTCCATCGTTTCACCATCGGTAAAGCAATCTGCAAGTGCTGGAACCTCCGCCCAATAGCCGCCTTCTTCTGCCGGATAGACGATCGCTTTAATCTTCATAGACAACCACGGAGCTAAGGCTTTCTATGATTCTAACCCTGAACGATCGATCGTCATTCAGCGCTACACTCTCAAAACTCCCCTGTCATCGTTTCGCAGAGGAGTTTTTTCTATAGAAGAGAGTCTAGGGTTAGTACTCTGGCACTGAAGGATCGACGTCTTTACTCCATGCTAAGATTCCGCCAATCACGTTTGTGCCTTGGATTCCAGCTTTGTCCTTCAGAATGGCGATCGCTTTGGCCGATCGGCCTCCTGCTTTGCAATGGACGATGAGTTTCTTATCGCCGAGCACTTTCTTGACTTGCTCCACACCATTCGCATTTTCGATGTCAGGCAATGGAATTAAAATACCACCCGGAATCTTCCCAATGTCAAATTCGTGGGGATTGCGAACGTCTACCAAAACATAATCCGTCGCTCCGCTATCAATCAGCGCTTTGAGATCCGTAACGGTCATTTCGGGCATATTCGCTTTCGCTGCTTGTTCTTCTGCATTGGCCTTCGTCACCCCGCAAAAATCGTCATAGTCAATGAGACCATTAATTACCGGACGATCGGGATTCACATTAAGTTTTAACTCCCGAAACTTCATGTTCAAGGCATCATAAAGCATCAACCGTCCGCTCAAAGTCGTGCCGATCCCGAGAATGATTTTGACCACCTCAGTCGCTTGCAGCGTCCCAATCACGCCACACAAAATGCCCAACACGCCGCCCTCAGCGCAGGATGGAACCAAACCAGGCGGCGGCGGTTCAGGGTACAAGTCGCGGTAGTTCGGACTCGGTGCATTTTGGTCGTAGTTCCAGTCGTTCCCGGCCTTCCGCGCGGCGATTTTCTCCGCTGGAGTGAGCGCATCCCAGCCCTCTGTCCGGACCCAGCCACCTTTGTGATTAAAGACGGTCGCCTGTCCTTCAAAGTGAAAAATTGAGCCATAAACGTTAGGCTTATCCAAAAGCACGCAGGCATCATTCACCAGATAGCGCGTTGGGAAATTATCCGTCCCATCCACCACCACATCATAAGGACGGATGATATCTAATGCATTTTCAGCCGTGATGCGCGTCTCGTAGAGATCAATTTGACAGAAGGGATTGATTTCGAGAATGCGCTCTTTGGCGGACACAATCTTCGCTTTACCAACGCCGGAGGTGCTGTGAATTACCTGGCGCTGCAAGTTAGAGATATCAACAATGTCAAAATCCACAATGCCAATGCGACCGATGCCCGCCGCTGCCAGGTACAGCAGCACGGGCGATCCCAATCCCCCAGTCCCTACACATAGAACGCTTGCGGCCTTCAGTTTTTTCTGACCATCGATGCCGACCTGCGGCAGGATGATATGGCGTGAATACCGTTCGTAATCGTCCTTCAAGAGCTGGACTTCATCCAAATTTGGGTTCAACATAAGCTTACTTTTTGTAGACCTTGCGTGGAGGCGTGAATTTAGTACGATCGACAACCAGAAGTCCATTCTAGGATAGGAGTGGAGCACAATGTAAAATCGCTTTCCGAAAGCCGACAAAATAAGTCGGAATTAAATCTTGCTTAAATCAATGCAACATTTTACTTGTAATGCATACTGTGTTTAGTTCCAGACTTCCATCGGTTTATTGAGTTTGGAGACTTGCTTCTGGCTAAGCCCAGGAGTAGGATTTTTGAGTTCATCCGTTAGTTTTGGTTGTCCTATGCGTGCTTGTGCGATGCCTGCTTTTCTAAAACCGGGCGATGTTCTCTACGCGATCGCCCCAAGTGGAGCGGTACAGGATCCGGCAGCCTTTCAATCGGGGCTACACGAGTGGCGATCGCGGGGCTACCGGGTCAAATTGGTCCTTGGGTGGGACGATCGCTACGGCTACCTAGCTGGAACCGATGACAGTCGGCGGCATCAGTTGGCAATGGTACTGGGGGATTCAGAATGCAAAGGAATTTTATGTATTCGGGGTGGGTGGGGTGCGGCGCGGGTTTTGGAGAACTGGACGCTGCCGCTTGATGAGGCGAACCCGAAGTGGCTGATTGGATTTTCGGATATTACGAGTCTGCTATGGGCGTGGGCCATGAAGGGAATTTCGGGCATTCATGGTCCAGTGCTGACCACCTTGGGCGACGAACCGGAATGGTCTAAGCAGCGGCTATTTGATTGGGTGGAACGGGGGACGATCGCCCCTCTTTTCGGCGAAGGCTGGGGAGGCGGTACCGCTTCGGGATTGCTGTTGCCTGCCAATCTAACAGTGGCGACGCATTTGCTCGGGACGTCTGTACAGCCGGAGTTGGATGGGGTCGTGTTGGCGCTTGAAGATGTGGGAGAAGCGCCCTATCGGCTCGATCGATTGTTGACCCATTGGCGCATGACGGGAGCTTTGACCCAGGTAGCGGGGATTGCCTTAGGACGATTTAGCTCCTGCGAGGTGCCAGAGGGCTATCCGAGTTTAAGTGTGGAAGACCTGCTGCGCGATCGACTTTCTGATTTGGGGATTCCAGTGGTGTCGGGGCTAGCGTTTGGCCATGAAGGCGAGAATGCAGCGCTTCCGGTGGGGATTAAAGTGAGTCTCAACGGAGATCTGGGACGGCTGGAATTTGGGTAGAATGGAGAAGTCCAATGCCCCTATCTCTCTGATCAAAAAGGCAAACCGTTAGCGGCTTAGAATCCTTAGTTAACTTAAGCCGGACACTACTAGCTCAATTCAAGGCCCCTTTTCCTATGATCCGAGTCCTTCTCGTAGACGATCAACCCCTCATCCGTCGTGGACTGCGGTTCTTGCTCAAACCTGAACTTGATCTCGAAATCGTTGGAGAAGCCGAAAACGGAGAAGCTGCGATCGCCCTCCTCCAGACCCTAGAGGCTGATGTCATTCTCATGGATGTCCGAATGCCCATTATGGACGGCGTAGCGGCCACCAAGGCTATTACCCACGCCTTCCCAAACACCAAAATCCTTATCCTCACCACCTTCGACGACACCGCCTACGTCACCCAAGCTCTGCAAAACGGCGCATCAGGCTACTTGCTAAAAGATACTCCCGCAGCCGAACTCGTTAGTGCGATCGCCCTCATCCACAAAGGCTACACCCAACTCTCCCCCGGACTCGCCCAAAAACTCCTCGCTTCACCGCCGCCCTCTCCGCCTTCTCAATTCTCAATTCCAAATTCTCAACTCCAAACTCCCCTCACCCCTCGCGAAGAAGAAATCCTTTCCTTAATCGCATCAGGATCTAGCAACCGAGAAATCGCACAGCACCTCTACATCTCTGAAAAAACCGTCAAAAATCACATCACCAACATCCTTAGCCGACTCGGACTTCGCGATCGGACCCAAGCCGCAATTTATTATCACTATGGCAGCTCAAAATAATAGTTCAAATCAAGCCGGAAGCTCAAAACCCCAAAGGTCAAAACTCGCGTCGTGAGAAAATGAGCGAGGTCAGACCTAGGACTAGAACAATGTACAACAGACCATAGCTAGTACTGGTCAACAGTGAAATCCGATCGGGAATCAAATGATAAACCACCTGATTTTTTAGATCAAACCGACCCATGTCCGGAAGAATAAGATAAAGCCAACCCGCTGCCCGTTCTAGGTCAGGATTTTTTGAGAGCTTGGCAAAGGTGACCATATCTCGGCTTAGAGTTCCCATTAGGTAAACCCCAAAAGTCATCATGATTCCTAAAATCGGTCCCGTAAAGACCCCAAACAGTAGCGCGATCGCCGTCACCAACGACAACTGAAGCCACAAAAACAACCCATTCAGGGCAACATCTTGCAAGACAAACGACACTTTTGCATAAGTCATGACAGCTAGATAAATGCCCGTCATAATAATCACGAGCACGCCTAGCACTCCGGTCAAGCCTAAGTGCTTGCCGAAGATAAACTCCGTCCGGCTGACGGGTTTTGCCACCAAGACCAAAACCGTGCGCTTTTCGATTTCTTTATTGACCAAATTAGTCCCCACAAAGATCGCCAGCATCAACCCCATCACCTGCATCAACGCAAGCCCCAAGTCCGGCAAGATCTTGTTCTCAGTGGCGACGGCGATTTCGGGCAGTAACCGCTGGGCGATCACCAACACGATTCCATACAGCGCAATCAGGTATAGCACTCGATCGCGAATCACTTCGCGAAAGACATTGGTCGAGATTGTCGTAATCCGTGCGATCGGGCTAAACATAATCAACCTAAAAATTAACGTAAAAAACAGCTAAAACTTCACCTAAACATCCCGAGCTAGACCTTCTTGAGCTGCGGTTCATTCACATCCGTGCAGCTCAATTTTCCTACCATTTTGGTATCTGGGATGGTGCTATTGGCACGACGGGAAAATACTCGCTTAGGAATGATTTCACAGTTCTTTGTGACCTTGTAATTATTTCCATTGGCAGAGGGTCCAGTCCAGGTGGCTTCTAGGCCCAGATTGTACAGCGCCCCCGAATCGTAGGTGTCTCCTGTAACCTTCGCACCTAACTTCCACAAATCCACTTCGCCGCTTCCTGGTTTCCCTTTAAGACGATTTTGGACACCGTCTTGAAGATCCTTTACCCAAGTATCTCCCTTGGTTTCAAACAGCCAGCGTTCCGTTTCAGACCAAGTTTGGTTATTAAATCGATCGCGCAGCTCACTTTCTGCCGCATTCAGCACTTCGCGACCTCTCGACGACTGGAAGCTCGACTGCGAAACCCGCACCACAAAAGAACTCCGGCTAAAATCATCCGACAGCAGACTAGGATACGCCCCCAACCAGCCCTGCAACAAAAAATAAAACTGAATCCAGCAGGCGATCAAAAAGTAGCTCAACACAAATAGCACGACTCCCTGACGTTTCCCCACTTTAGGCAGGGTAAATTCTGGAGTTTTTAACACTGCATTGGTCTTAATAAACTGTGGAGCAACATCAATAAATGCGGCCAGAGGCGGAATACAAATAAACATAGGCGGCGTGATGCCTCCCAATTTTCCAAAATCCACCCAGCTTCCAAACACGGCCACACAAGTCAACGTCGAGACAATCCAAGGCCCGACGTTGACTTTGCTAAACAGGGCATTAAACGTTAGCGCATTCTTCACGTCTTTTTCGTAGACGAACCACCACACAGACGTAATCAAAAAGAACCACCCCCAGCTAGACACAAAGCGCTGGGGTATCGGAGTCAGGAAGGATGCAATAAAGACGCTAAATAAACTTAACAACATCAACGTTTGCCAACTCGCCGGCTGAGGCGGAGTCAGAAAACTACGGTACGAGGCAAACCAGTCTTTCATAGCAGCTTCACAGAGAACGGGTAGGAAAAACGTGCTTAGAGTATGTGACGAATTTGGTCTAGCTAGGGAGATTCAACTGATCAACGAGGAGTCGAATGGCCAAAATCGTGACGATCGCGGTAAAGCTGAACGCATTGGCCCACAGCACCGCTAACGGACGATTGGGTTCGTCACTGAGAGTCCGATCGGCGTGCCGTTTATACCCTTGAAACTTCCGGAATTTAGGAGACGCTTCTTCCTTCAGCTCAAGCTTAGGAGTCTTTTCAAGGATCACCTCTAACAGCTCAATCCCCTGTAATTTCAACGCGAAGGTCATCACAAACATGAGGAACCCCGCGATAATCACCTCTGACGGAATCGATCGGACCCCATAGAACACCGACTCAATCAGAAAGAGTCGCGCAGGGGTCGGTAGCCATGGCTCAAGGGAGAACAGCACCATCCATCCGAGCACCGTCGTCAGAAGATTGACCGTCGCAGAGTATTGCATACTCACCTTGCGACCTAAATTGAGGCGCTGATTCAGCACCGCTGCTTCGATGGCGATCGCCACAAACATAAAAAGCAACTGAAAAGCAACCGTTCTCAGAGGCAGTACATCGGTATAAGTAGTAATGGGTGGCATTGCATCGTTAAAAGATTCCCATCAGAATTTTACGTGCGTCCGTCGAATTTGGAACGAAATTTTAGAGGTTCATTCCAAATTACTGCCGCAATCATCAAGACATCGTGACAGAATAGTGTGAGCAGACGCAGATTGGACACTAGATATGGTTCTTCGTACGGGTATCGGCATTCGGACAGCGCAGGGACAATCCGAGCGCCTCTCAGGGCAAATCCATGTCTATGACGGGGCGGGGAAGGGAAAGTCTCAGGCGGCGCTGGGCGTGGTGTTGCGATCGATCGGCTTGGGAATCCAGTCCTATTCGCAAACTCGGGTGTTACTGTTGCGTTTTCTGAAGGGACCGGGACGGATGTATGACGAGGATGCGGCAATTGAGGCGTTGCAGCGAGGATTTCCGCACTTGATTGATCAGGTCCGCACGGGACGATCGGAGTTTTTCACGGCAGATGAGATTACAAAGTTCGATCGGCTAGAGGCGCAGCGGGGATGGGATGTGGCGCGGGGTGCGATCGCGTCGGGATTATATTCGGTGGTGGTGATGGATGAGTTAAATCCGGTTCTGGACTTGGGGTTGCTGCCGATTGATGAAGTGGCGCAGGTGTTGAAGCGGAAGCCGGACCCCATGGAGATTATTGTTACCGGACGCGGTGCGCCCCAAAAGTTAATTGACATTGCGGATCTGCATTCTGAGATGAAGCCTCATTATCACAATGTGACTCAAGAAGCGGGCGTCGGCGGTATCGAAATCTACACGGGAGATGGGAAGGGCAAATCAACGAGTGCGCTAGGTAAGGGCTTACAGGCGATCGGAAAGGGCATTGGCCAGGATAAGTCTCATCGCGTGTTGATTGTACAGTGGCTCAAAGGGGGCAATGGCTACACCGAAGATGGGGCGATCGAGGCACTGCGTCAGAGCTATCCGCATTTGGTGGATCATCAGCGCTGTGGTCGAGATGCCATTGTATGGCGGGGTCAGCAGCAGGATATTGATTATGTTGAAGCGGAGCGGGGGTGGGAAATTGCCAAGAGTGCGATCGCCTCTGGGTTGTACAAGACCATTATTTTAGATGAGCTAAATCCGACGCTGGATCTAGAGTTGTTACCTGAAGCGCCTGTGGTCCAAGCTATTTTGCAAAAACCCAAGGGAACTGAGATTATTATCACTGGACGGTGCAAAAATCAGCCTGCGTATTTTGATCTTGCAACGGTGCATTCAGAGATGATCTGTCACAAACACTATGCGGCTAGAGGAGTCGATCTCAAGCGCGGCGTGGACTTCTAATAGGGCGACTTCCCAGAATTTCGAGGCGGGTCGCCCGTTCAAACGCTTCCTAAGAAACCGATTGTTTCTCCTTTCGGGCCTTATCTTTTTCCTGTTGCTTCTCACGTTTTTGGTCGTTTTTCGCCTTACGTTCAGCTTCTATCGCCTGTAAACTAGATAATTCTTTCTCTTCGGCAACCTTATCTTGGTAATAATTGAAATCACCGCGATACAACCGGAATTCCCCATCGCGAATTTCAACTACCTTTGTCGCCGTTTGTGAGACGAAATATCGATCGTGCGACACAATAATGACCGTGCCATCATAGGCCCCGATCGCCCCTTCCAACATCTCTTTTGCAGGGATGTCTAAGTGATTGGTCGGCTCATCGAGGATAAGTAAGTTAACAGGTTGCAGCAGCATTTTTGCTAAGGCCAAGCGAGCTTTCTCGCCTCCACTGAGTGACCCAACCTTTTTCTGCGCCGCTTCACCGCTAAAGAGAAACCGACCCAGGATTCCACGCACTTCTTCATTGGTCCAAGTTGGAACTTCATCATGAATCGTGGTCATCACGTTCTTTTCAAGGTCAAGCGCTTCAGCTTGGTTTTGCTCGAAGTAGCCGACGATGACATTATGTTCGCCGAGGTCAACTGCTCCTTCCGAGGGCGTTTCGCTGCCCGTTATGAGTCGCAGTAGCGTCGATTTACCTGCCCCGTTTGGCCCGACGATCGCAATCTTGTCGCCCCGCTCAATGAGCAACTCTGTCCCCAAAAACAACAGTTTCTCGTCGAAAAAGTGCGTCAAATTGTTAATCACCACCACTTCACGACCACTTCGAGGGGCTTCTGGAAACTTAAACCGAAGGGCTTTGGCCTTTTGATCGGGGGCTTCGATGCGTTCAATTTTATCCAGTTGTTTTTCGCGGCTCTTTGCCTGGGTTCCACGGGCGGCGGAGGCTCGGAAGCGATCGACAAATTCCTGTTGCTTATCGAGGTCTTTCTTTTGGCGTTCGTAAGCAGACTGTTGAGCTAATTTCTGTTCTGCTTTCTGAGTTAGGTAACTGGAATAGTTGCCCTGATAGCTAGCCGAAACGCCGCGTTCGGTTTCAACAATATTGTTACAAAGACGATCGAGAAACTCGCGATCGTGCGACACAATCACCATGGGCGTATTCAAACTGATCAAATACTTTTCAAGCCATTCAATGGTGTCAAGATCCAAATGGTTAGTCGGTTCATCCAGCAGCAGCAAATCCGGTTCCTGCAAAATCACCTTCGCCAAGTTCATGCGCATCTGCCATCCGCCACTAAACTCGCTGACGAAGCGATCGGCGTCTGCTAGATCAAACCCCATATCTGGCAAGATTTTCCCAATCTTCGCCTCGATACCATAGCCGTCTAGCCCTTCAAACTGCCGTTGCAGCTTATCCATTTTGCCCAACAGCTTATCGAGTTCATCCGGATCAGCAGTCTCCATGGCATTTAGCACCTTCGAGAGTGCCTCATGGACGTTATTCGCCTCCCCAAACGCGCGCCACATCTCGTCTTGGACTGTGCGCGTCTGGTCCACGTCAAATTCTTGGCTGAGATAGGCAATGCGCAGACTGGACTGCTTGACAATTTTGCCAGCGGTTGGTTCCGTTTCACCCATGATAATTTTGAGCTGCGTAGACTTGCCTGCGCCGTTTACGCCCACAAGTCCAATGCGATCGCCCGGTCTCACTTCCCAGTTAATGTCGCGCAGCACTTCACCTGTCGGATAGATTTTGCTGATTTTTTCGAGGCGCAACATGGGCAGTGGCTCCGGAAGGGATTCTTAAAAGTTTGTAACGCAAGAATTGTAACGCACCTTGTCACATTAATGCCTAGCGTTTAGTCCTGTGGTTGAGAGGAGGATTGTGGATGCCGATCGCGCGCGCATTGAACAATCTGATGAACCAAGTCCGAAAACTCGATTCCACTCGCATTCCAAAGCTGTGGATACATGCTCATGGACGTGAATCCAGGAAGCGTGTTGACTTCATTAATCAACAGTTCATCAGTCGCCTCGCAATAGAAGAAATCCACCCGACTAATTCCCGCACAGTCGATCGCTTTAAAGGCTTGAATGGCCATGTCTTGAATCCGCAACACTACGTCTGCGGTCAAATTTGCCGGAATGTGCGTTTGCGATCGGCCTGCGGTGTACTTGGTCTCGTAATCGTAGAAATCACTCTCAAAGGTCACCTCACCTACTACCGACGCTTTGGGATGATCGTTGCCGAGAATAGCCACCTCCACTTCCCGAGCCGTTACGCCTGCCTCGACGATGATGCGTCGATCGTAACTCGCGGCCTCATCCAGCGCCTTCTCCAGTTCGGCGCGGGTGCGGCATTTGGAAATGCCCACCGAGGATCCCAGGTTTGCAGGCTTCACAAAACAGGGATAGCCAAGCTGCGTTTCAATGTCATCACACAATTTCGGAAACCGACAGGGATCAGAGTAAATATCCGATCGATTGACCGCATAGTATTTCACCTGAGGCAATCCCGCCTCTGCAAATGCCATCTTCATCGCAATTTTGTCCATCCCCACACAGGACGCCAGCACACCCGATCCTACGTAGGGCACCTGCATCAACTCCATTAAGCCCTGAATCGTCCCATCTTCCCCGTTGGGACCGTGTAAGACTAAGTACCACAGATCAATTTTTTCCACGCCTGCGGGAAATTGCCAAAGATTGGGCCGGACTGCATCATCGGTCACCATTGCGCACTGACTCTCCAGCACCGTTTTGGCCGCATCCCCCGAGACCCATGCGCCGTTCTTGCAAATATAAAATGGATGAACCCTGTAGCGCACCGCATTCGCACCCATCGCTAATCCTTTGGCGATCGCCCCGGCTGAGATGATTGAGACTTCATGTTCTCCCGATCGTCCCCCGAAGAGCAGTCCCACGTTTAGCTGAGTCGTCATGGCGAGTTGTTCCTATTTCAGTGCGTGAGTGAGTTGCATGGGTTAGCTTTTAACTGAAGCGCCCCGATAAAGCGCCTAATTTCGCAATCAATATACCAGATCGCTTCTCCACAATCTGGTAGCCTAAGAATTGAGCTGAATTTTGTTGAGCAGCTCTAAATATAGGCAGGGCGCTTCTAATGCACAGTTTCATTCCCCCCGATCGTTTTTTCCCCTACCTGACCTGGACGGATATTCGCGACATGCCGTCACGGGAAACGGTGGTCATTATTCAGCCTGTCGGCGCAATAGAGCAGCATGGTCCACACTTGCCGCTGGTGGTGGATTCGGCGATCGGCGTTGCGGTCCTGGGGAAAGCCCTAGAGCGTCTCGATTCGGGCATTCCTGCCTTTGCAATGCCACCGCTTTCCTATGGCAAATCTAACGAACACTGGCATTTTCCAGGGACGATTTCGCTGTCGGCAGAGACGTTGATTCGGGTGCTCATGGAAACGGGAGAAAGCCTGTATCGATCGGGTTTTCGCAAATGGGTGCTGATGAATTCCCACGGCGGACAGCCACAAATTATGGAGATTGTGGCGCGGGATTTACATGTGAAATATGACGATTTTGAAGTATTTCCCTTCTTTACTTGGCGCGTTCCTAACATAACCAAGCAGCTTTTAACTGAAAAAGAAGCCCGACTTGGCATTCATGCCGGAGACGCTGAGACCAGTTTGATGATGGCTATTGTACCCGAACAGGTGAAGTTCGATCGAGCAGTCTGTGAATATCCTAGCGGACTGCCAGAGAATAGTTTGCTGACCCTAGAACGCAATCTCCCCATTCCTTGGGTAACGCGGGACATCAGTGAAAGCGGCGTAATCGGTGATGCGACGACCGCAACTCCAGAGAAGGGCCATCTGATTTGGGAATCCTTGGCGGATGGATGGGCACAAGCGATCGCAGACGTGCATCGGTTTAAGCAGCCGCAGCATTGGAAAAACTATCAAGAATAGTTCGGTTAGCGATCAGATTTAGCGTTAAGTCTAGTATGTTTAAAGTTTCATTTCAATCTTACGCCCGATCGTTCACCGTCCCATTAAAGACTTACCATGGCGCTTGGTCAGTTCGGGAGGGAATTGTCGTTGCCTTAATGGATGAACAGGGCCAAGTAGGATTGAGTGAGATTGCGCCATTGCCTTGGTTTGGGTCAGAGACAATGGAGGAGGCGATCGACTTTTTGACGGGGTTGGACGGCGTGATTGAGGATTGGCGATCGGTGCCGGATTCATTGCCGTGCTGTCAGTTTGCCTTTGAGATAGCGATCGCCCCCCCAGCGCCCTCGGTTGAAGGAGAAAGAGAGGGATTGGAGAGAAGAGATGCGGGTCGATTGTTTGCCGAATTATTACCCGCTGGAATAGATGCTTTGACGCAGTGGGAGGATTTGTATGCGATGGGAGCGCGATCGTTTAAATGGAAAATTGGAACAGCGAATATTGCCTATGAATTAGGGATCTTTAAGCAACTCTGCGATCGGCTTCCTCACGATGCCTTTTTACGGCTCGATGCCAATGGTGGTCTGAGTTTGACCGAAGCACGACAGTGGTTAGAAGAATGCGATCGACACTCCTGCATTGAGTTTTTAGAACAGCCCTTAGGCGTTGAATTTTTTGATGATTTATTAACATTAAGTCATGAATTCACGACATTGCTAGCGCTAGACGAATCCATTGCAACGTACGTGCAACTTGAAGAATGCTATGCGAGAGGATGGCGAGACGTATTTGTGATCAAACCGTCGATCGCAGGATATCCATCACGGTTAGAAAAATTTTGCTCCCAGCATTTCATCGATCGTGTTTTTTCGTCTGTATTTGAGAGTTCGGTCGGGTTTCAGAATGCGTTACAGGTTGCGCATTCGATCGGCAGCGATCGGGCCTTAGGGTTTGGCACCGCCCGATATTTTGCAGACATCAAACCCGTTAGCAGCATTGAAATTTGCGAAAAAGACCCCAATCAATTCCTCGTCAAATTTTGGAGTGCGATCGCCTCCAACCACCACATATTTTTATCCCCTTCCCACGCCCCCGAAACCCATCCATTCCCCCCATCTCCCAAAATCCCTATCCAAACGATCAACATCCCCACCAGCGGCACCACCGAACACCCAAAATTCGCCACCCATACCCTCACCACCCTCACCCATTCCGTCCAAGCCACCCAACACCACCTCCAAACTCAACGGATCAACAGCCTCTGCGTCCTCCCGCTCCACCACGTCAGCGGACTCATGCAGCATTTACGATCGCACCTCACCGGGGGCCAGCTCATCCTTTGGGACTGGAAAGATCTCGAAAACGGTCACTTCCCCGACGTCCCGCTCGAAACCTTTTATCTCTCCCTTGTCCCCACCCAACTCCAACGCCTAATTCACCGCCCCGAACTCCAACGCCTCAAAGCCATCCTCCTCGGCGGCGCACCTCCATGGAATAGCCTCCTCCAAAAAGCCAGAACCCAAAACCTCCCGATCGCCCTCACCTACGGCATGACCGAAACCGCCTCCCAAATCGCTACCCTAACCCCCGAGGAATTCCGCTCCGGCAGTAATAGCGTCGGCAAACCCCTTCCCCACGTCACGATCGAGATCCGAGACGACCTAGGCACCCTATGCGAACCGGGCAAAATCGGAAATCTGTGGATCACCGCCCAATCCAGAATGCTGGGCTACTTTCCCCACATAGACACCGATTCCACCTTCCGACCCGACGACCTCGGCTACTTCGACCCTTCCGGCCATCTCCACATCGTCGGACGCAACAGCGACAAAATCATCACGGGCGGCGAAAACGTCTACCCCAGCGAAATCGAAGCCGTCATCCGACGGGTCGTCCCCATTCAAGACCTGTGCGTCATCGGGGTAGACGACGAAATTTGGGGCCAAAAAATCGTGGCGGTGTACGTCTGTGACTCTCTGCTAGACATTAAATCAGATCTAAATCTAGATCGCTCTCTGCCCAAATTCAAATACCCCAAACACTGGATTCGAGTCGAAGCCATTCCTCGCAACAATCAAGGAAAAATCGATCGCCGCTCAGTACTCCAACTCATTCAAACCCATCTTTCCTAAAAAAGGAAAAAATGTAGTACATTACTTCGACAGATTACAAATAAAATACTACACTCGTAATACAGGCTGTTTAAGCCCGACCCCATGTTCATCCTACTCACGGAGACTCGTTCCCATGCAAGCCCTCACCCGAATTTCTACCACCGACATGGAAGTCACCAGCATCCGCCTCGAAAAAGAACTCAAGGAACGGCTTAAAGGACTCTCCGGCAATCAAGGGTATCAGGCATTGATCAGAGATATATTGTGGAACTATGTCCAGCAGCGATCGCAGGACTTCCTGCCCAACGTTTCGAGTACCGACATCCGCGCCACAGTCTCCGCCATCGCCGAACGCGAAGAACATTGCTCCCTGACTGGAAAATTAATCCAAATGGGCGAAAATATTATTTTGGGATTAACGAACGAAGGAAATTTAGTCCCGATTCATCCCGATAGTCTGAATTGAGAGCAAACTTAAGTGCGAAATCGAGAAAGTTTGGTATATTGTGCGTCAAGTGAGAGGGTGCAACTCCTAGTCTCGACTTTGTGTATTGACTTAGCTCATCGACCCGTGCAAGTACCAACTCGTTATGACTGAAAAACGTGGAGTTCCTGATCGAAATTCTTCCCAGAAATCAAGTTTAGGGATGGTTTCGAGGCAGCGATCGAAGGTACAAAGAGCAGACTCATCGGCCCGCGCTTCTGCCGTTGTCTCTGGAGCTGTGGCCGAGGTTGCCGTAAAGCCATCTTCTGCGACAGCTTTAAAGCCGCCGCTAGGATCGAGGATCAAAAACTTATGTTTGGACTGGCGATTCGTCAGTAGTTTGGGCCTTATCACAACGATCGGGCTTACCACCGTGTCCGCCTTGTTTTTGCTCAAAATCCCAGCCTTACCTAACTGCCCGTCCATTTTTTGGCCCCTAGCGTCGGCCTCCATGCGGATGCAATGTGCCCAACTTGCCGCTAGCAAACGCACTGCCAAAGATTTGATCGAGGCGATCGATCTGGTCGGCACCCTCCCCAAAGATCATCCGCTCTATGAAGAAGCAAGCCGTTGGATCGAAGATTGGTCAAAGGAATTGCTTGATGTCGCCCAGGAAGAATTTAATAACGGCCACCTCGAAGCCGCGATCGTCGCCGCCCGAAAAATCCCCATCCACGCCGTTGCCGCCAAACAAGTCGAAGCACGAATCAAGCAATGGGAAGACATTTGGAGCGAGGCCGAAAGCATTGTCAAACGGGTAGATGAGTTCCTCGCCAAACGCAACTGGCGCGATGCTTTTAATGAGGCCACCAAGCTCCTCGCCCTCGAAAACCCCTATTGGCAGACCAATCGCTACACCGAAATCGGAACGCGCATCGCCACTGCCAAAGATGAAATCACCAAGATGAATCAGGCCGATCAAGCCATTAGAGAAGGCAGCGCGGACGAATTGCTCAAAACCCTTCAAGCCCTTGATACGATTCCTAACCAGAGTGCCCTTTACAAAGAGGCCCAAGATATCAAGTCCCGCATGGGTAAACGACTCATTACGCTGGCGGAAGAGGCTGCCGATCGAGGCCAGTTTGATGAAGCGCTGCGCATTACTAACAAGATTCCTGACGGGCTTAATCTCAAGCAAGAGACTGAGGATTTTATTGCTCTGATCGGAGCACAGTCCAAAGCCTCCAAAGGCAATTCACTCGAAATCGAAGAAGCCATTTCCCAAGCCTCTCGCATTCCCGTCGGTCGTCCACTCTACGATCGCGCCCAGAAGCTCGTCTCCCGCTGGCAGGATGAACTCCGTGATATTGCCCTGCTCGATCGCGCCCGAGAACTCGCCCGAGCCGGAAGCCCTGAAGCGATTCAAGCGGCAATCACTGAAGCCTCCACGATCGGTTCTGGCAACGCGAGATATCGTGAAGCCCGAGAATTCATTGAAAAAGAAAGCCGTGAGCTCCAAGTCAAGCCGATCAAGTCCACCGTCAGTGCCCCGATTCCAGCAGTAGACCAGCCCCTTTCAAGCATTCCCAGCCCGTCTGCCACACCCGCCAATCCATCGCCCATCTCCAGCAATGAGTATCAGCCCCTTTTAGAACAAGCCACTCGTCTGGCCGAATCAGGCGATTTACCGAGCGCCATTGCTACGGCCCAGCAGATTCCACCGGACAGCCTGCTCTACAATCAAGCCCAAGGCCGAATTTCCAAGTGGCAGACCCGAAGTGACGCCGAACAAGGTCTCCAGCAGGCGATCGCGCGCGCCGGGGCAGGCAATCCCAACGATTTGCTCGATGCCATTGCCATTGCCCAAAAAGTCCCTAACAACAACCCGCTCAAAGTTCAGGCCAACCAGTCCATTGAGCAGTGGAGTGAACAGATCTTACAGGCGGCAATCGGGCAGTCGGCCTATGATTCTCCGGGTGCGATTTCCCTTGCAGGTCGCATTCCAGCCGGAACCGCTGCCTTCAGTCAGGCCCAAATCAACATTTCCCGCTGGAAAAAAGAGCTAGGACAGCGGTAAACTATATAAACCTTTACATAACTTTTGCACAGCCCTCACGATTATGACGACAACGTGAAGGATGCACGCGATGGTCAGGTTAAAGGGCACTGTAAGTATTACTGACCTCACCCCTCCGCAGATTTATGCTAGAGATTATCTTGGCTATCTTGTCCGTATCCGCCGCCGCCGGGATGCGATCGATTTTACCCCTGCTGGTTTTGGGGTGTCTTGCGGGAGAAGGTCTATGGTCTAAAGTTCCCCTTCTTGAGCATGTCTCACCGCCCGTTTTGGTGGGCGTTCTGGTGACGGGTTCACTCTTTGAGGTGATCGCCTCTAAAGATCCCACAGGGATTCGAGTATCCCAACTCTTTCAACTTTGCCTGAGTCCCTTAGTCGGCGGACTCTTGGGTTTTTCCATTGCCCGAGCGTCTGATCTGCCGATGGTGGTGGTGGCGGTGCTGGGGCTTGTCAGCGGGCTATTGGCGCTGGTGTTACAGTTGGTGCAAGTGGGGTGGTTTTATCGGTTGCGGGGGTTGCCCCTGTGGATGGTGTTTGCGCAGGATTTTCTCTGCGTGTTGTTAATTATATTTGCCTTCGGATCTCCTCAGCAGGGCGGGATTTTGGCGCTGTTGCTTTTGTGGTTTGCGATTCGGAGTGCGGACGAGTGGAAGCATTGGACCCAAGGTGGCATTCGGCAGCGCCTTGCACAGTCAGTCCAACCTCGTAGTACTGAACTCGATCGTTAAGATTTAATCGTTAGAGATTAGCCGTGTCTGGAAACTGCGCGATCGTCTGCTCTAGGTCGCGAATTTTTTGAGATTGTTGATCGACCGTTTGGCGATTGACTCTAAACTGCCGAATCTCAGACCAGACCGTAGACGCCAACACCAGCAGAGCGCCCAATCCCATTGCACCCAGCAGGGCCACAAAGAGCGGAATCTCTACCTCCACGTTCTGAATTACCTTTAAAGTTACAGGCGCACTGTTCTCAATGGACAACCCGCTGAACCCAATCACCAATCCAATCCAAAGAATTACATTGACTAAACGCATGGCTATTCTCACAGCATAATTTTCTATCTGCAAATTTATTGTACCCAATCCTCGAATGATCCGCCTCTAATCCAATAATCCAGCAGGCGGCGTAATTTCAACCCGTTGATTGACCAAATCCACCACTGGGACGATCGGTTCCACAAAGGGAATCAGCACCAAATCCTCCCGCCCATCTAGCTTCACCTCTAATAAATCATTCCCAGCAAAAAGCATATTCACCACCGTGCCGATGCGCTCTTGGCTAGACTGAAGATACACCGCCAGCCCAATCACATCCGACACATGAAACTCACCGTCCTGGAGCTTTGGACGATCGGTTTCGGGCACCAGCATGAGGCATCCTCGCAGCGCTTCGGCTGCGTTGCGATCGCTGACTCCGGCAAGCTGAATGATGTACAGCCCTTTTCCTTCTTGAAAATACCCTTTGACCAGCGTGACTTCTTCGGCTGTGGTTTGATTAGGCCGCAAAATCCAGCGTGTTCCCTTCTTTTCAAAACGCTCCGGGAAGTCAGAACTCGGATACACCCGCAACTCGCCGCGAATCCCGTGGGCGGTGACGATTTTGCCCACTTCGACATAGCCTTCGGGAATCAAGCTGACAGGAGACTTTACGGGAACGCTCATAAGAATCGCGATCGGGCGATCGCTGAAATGCTAAAAAGTGCAACTCTATTATCCAACAGCATCTGTCCCCATTCGCCACAAAATTTGTAAAATCTGAGGCAGACCCCAAACAAGTACAATGGCGTACAGCCGTACCCATGGTGTCCCCCGTGCCCAACCCTGTGTCCAAATTTACCGATCGCCTTCCCATTCCCGACCAGCGCTGGAACATTTACCCAGCGGAAGCTAAGCGTGCGGCGACGATGGCCCAAGCGATCGGCATTTCTCCGGTAATTGCCCAGGTGTTGCTGAATCGGGGCATGACCACCGTGGACGAGGCCAAGGTTTTTCTTGATCCTGACTTGGAAGCTTTGCCGTCACCCTTAGAAGATTTTCCAGATTTGGCATTAAGTTTGGAACTCTTAATCAATGCCATTCATGCGGGACAGAAGATTGCAATTTGTGGGGATTATGATGCGGATGGGATGACGAGTACGGCGTTGCTGCTGCGATCGCTGCGGTCCCTTGGAGCAATCGTTGAGTATGCCATTCCCAGTCGTATGAGTGAAGGCTATGGCATTAACGAACGTATTATCGAAGATTTTCATGCCGATGGGATTAGCGTTGTGCTCACCGTTGACAATGGCATTGCCGCTTATCAGCCGATCGTCCGAGCGCGGGAGTTGGGCCTGATTGTCATCATTACCGATCACCATGACGTTCCTGCCTTACTCCCGCCTGCTAATGCCATTCTGAATCCAAAGCTTATCGACGAATCGTCGCCCTATCGCACTATGGCAGGCGTCGGCGTTGCGTACATTTTGGCGCTGTGTCTGGCGGAAAGCCTAGGGCGCGGGGGAGATTTGCGGGATATGCTGCTGGAACTCTTTACCCTGGGGACAATCGCCGATCTCGCACCCTTGCGCGGCGTCAACCGTCTATGGGTTCGGCGAGGATTACACCTGCTGCCCTATTCGCAGATTCCCGGTGTGCAGGCACTGATGCAGATTTCGGGTGTGAGCAATGATAAAAACATTAAGCCGGATGCGATTGGATTTCGACTAGGGCCACGGATTAATGCGATCGGACGCATCGGCGATCCGGTGATTATTATCGAATTGCTTACGACCGATGACGAAGGGATTGCCTTAGAACGCGCCATGCAGTGCGAACAAGTGAACAAACAACGCCAACTGCTGTGCGAACAGATTGAAGCTGAGGCGATTCAAAGTTATGAAACGGGAACGATTAATGCAAAAGACGATCGGGTGTTAATGCTCGTACAACCCGGTTGGCATCATGGCGTGATTGGCATCGTGGCCTCAAGGCTGATCGAACGGTATGGCGTTCCGGTTTTCATCGGCACCTACGAAGATGAACGTCCCGACCTCATCCGAGGATCAGCTAGAGGGATTCCCGAATTTAATGTCTTTGAAGCGTTAGAACATTGTAAAGACTACATGCTCAAACATGGAGGACATAAAGCAGCGGGCGGCTTTTCGTTCCCGGCGTCCAATCTAGAGAAAATCCGATCGGGCCTTGTTGAATACGCTCATACCTGTCTCGAATCGGAGCACTTAAAACCTTTGGTAACGGTAGATGCGGAGGCGAGTTTAGGTGATTTGGACTACGATTTGTATCTCGAAATGGATGCGCTTCATCCCTGCGGAATGGAGAACTCCGAACCCGTCTTCTGGACCCGAAACGTCCAAATTCTTCAGCAAAAAATGGTGGGCAAAGGACACCTCAAACTCACGCTATCTCAAGACAACCTCAGTACCGGGCAACCGGGAAAAACCATGGGGGCAATAGCATGGCGGTGGGGGGATTATTATCCACTGCCTAAGGTGCTTGATCTAGCCTATCGCCTCAAGACCAATGAATGGCAGGGCGAAGTCTCAATGCAGCTTGAAGTCATCGGGGCCAAGATGCCAAAAGACGAGTTCAATGGCGTGGAATTTAGCTGGAACGATCGCGATTATGTCTGTCAGCGAATCGATCGAGCGGGCGCACTCGAACTCCGAATTCGCAATGGGAAGGGTGAGATTTTGGCGATTCAGAAGGGTCAGCGAATAGGCACGCTCGGCAAACGATTTCAGGCGCTGCGGCAAATCGATGTGACGCAAGAACCGTATTTTGGGCTAGTCAAACAGGCGGCGATCGCATGGGAGTCATCGAGCGTAGACCCAGCGTTATCGAACGTCGTTAATCAAGGCGAGGCATTGGTCTAGCGAAACCCGTTCTCCCAGCTTTTGTTCATTGTTCTTTGAGTATTTTAGGACGGGCAAATCGTTCAAACAATTAGAGGTAGGATGACATGTGTTCTGGCGGGCCTGCTCGTCGGTGCGGCATTGGGGATGTCAGGATCGATCTTGCGGAGAATGTTGCGCAACAGTCTAGCGGACTCGTTTGTAGGGAACTATCGGTCGATCTTGTTCTACGGCACATCGGACGGAGCGTGGGTGCTGGTGAGTGCAGATGTGCTTGTCGGTTGGGAACCATTGAATTTCTGGTGGGTGCCGTCACGGCCCTGCTAGGATCGCCGATAGTTGTTTTACGTATTTATCGTCTATAGAAAGGAGCTACAGAATGACGCTGCCCCAAATGCCCTCTATGGCTATGCAATCCCCAATTCTTGACGTGAAGGGAATTTCTGGAGGCTATTCGGCCTATCCTCTGATTCAACAGCTTTATCTGACCTTAGAACCAGGGACTTGGCTGAGTCTTGTGGGTCCAAACGGGTCCGGAAAGTCAACGCTATTGAAATTGCTAACGCGAATCCTAAAGCCCTTGTCAGGCTGCGTGTATTTGAATGGTCGATCGATTCACGAAGCACCCGCTAAGGCGATCGCTCAGACGCTTGCCTTTTTGCCGCAGCAACAAACGGTCCCTCAAGGTCTAAGCGTTCGTCAGCTTGTGGGTCTAGGCAGGTCACCTCATCAGGACTGGTGGGAATGGAATCTGTCTAAAAAAGATCGGGACATTATCGATCGGTGCATTGAGCAAGTTCGACTCGAAAAATTTTGCGATCGTCCGGTGGACGATCTCTCAGGTGGTGAACGGCAGCGGGCATTTCTAGCGCTGGCGCTGGCGCAAGAACCGAAGGTTTTACTTCTTGACGAACCGACGACCTATCTTGATGTGCATTACCAACTTGAACTTCTAGAGTTGCTCAAGCTACTCAATCAGAAGCAAGATCTAACCTTAGTCACCGTTTTACATGAACTTAACCTAGCCGTCCGCTATAGCGATCGGATTGCAGTTTTGAATTCTGGAAGT
>JAYVVL010000366.1:0-3198 GCA_043787035.1 Synechococcales cyanobacterium | reverse complement strand
CCTGAAGCCATTCCCAAGGTCTTCAAAAAAGATAGCGGGCGTATTTTTTCTATTGATAACGTCATTCACGAACTCTATGGTCCGATCGACCCTTCTATTCAAGCCAAAACTCGTAAACGCATTGGCGTTTCTCTCGGCCACTGTGCCATTCGTAAAGTTATCGTCCGGGTCCAATCCAGTCCTTCAATGTATCAACTGAACGCATAACCCATAGTTGAAAATTCGGCCAGGGTGCGATTAGGAACGGTAGAATATAAGTCTAAAGCTGTGAAAATCACGGCGCTGTGGCAGTCGTTAGCGGCTTTCTCATCGAAATTTCCGACCGCGCAGGTTATCGTCGGGGCAAGCGTTGAATCAAGTCATGCCCAGCAACGTAGTGAAGATGCGATTATTGCTACTCAAGGGGCGTTAATAGTTTCGCGCGGATTGAGAGATTGTGCGCCGTTTCAGCGGGTGATTCAACAATTGCCACAACAGCTTTGTCAGGGTATTTAAAGCAGAATTTTAGGTTGTAAATACGGCGGTTAAAGTCCTAGTTCCGATCTTTTCTGCTGCGAGAAACTTGACGCGACGATTCGGTGGGATTCAGCGATCGCGTGTCGCAAATCAGTATCACTCAGTCCCGGTGGCTCATAGTGTTGTATCCATTTCATGCCGCGTGAAGCGAGGTAGGGGGCTGGGCGTAATCCCGCCATTTCCTGTAATATTTCATAGTCAGTTGTAGAAGTTTTGAACGTGATACCGGGAAATCGATCGTCATGGCGATCGTCAATGGCAAATACTTTATCGCCTACTTTCCAAACATCCGAACCGCGCCATTGCACAAGGTGGTAGGTGGCAGGCAGGTGACTACAAAATTGGTTAAAGTCATCGCGGGTCATTTACGATCGCATTCCTGGACTGAGAAACTAGACAAGGTAGTGGATTGTTACTTGAATATCGTTTGCGTCACTGGTTTGGAACAATGCCTACATAATATGTTTTGATTAAGCTTGACTAACTATTGATTCGATTAATCATGGAGCTACGATGCAACGCCCTCAATATGGCATTGATGCGCCCGGTTTATTGCGATTCTTTGCGATCGCGGGTGTAACGGCCTTCATGGTCGGCGCGATCGCTTTGCGTTCACCTGTCTTCGGGCAACTTCTGCAGAGCATCATTGTGGCACTATCCGGCGTTGCAACGACTTATCTCCTAGGCATGGCCAGTTTGATGCTCTATTACAGCAAAATCGAAAAGCTCAAAGATTGCGAAAAACTCCTTGATCTAATCCACTGGTCGGGGGATGAGCAAGTGCTTGATATCGGTTGTGGGCGCGGACTAATGCTAGTCGGTGCCGCCAAGCGGTTAACCTCTGGGAAGGCGATCGGCATCGATTTATGGCAACAGAACGATCAAGCCAAAAATGATGCAGCGGCGACCTTAGAAAACGCGGCGATCGAAGGCGTGATAGAACGCATTGATGTCAAAACCGCCGATATGCGCCAGATCCCTTTTCCCGATCGGGCTTTTGATGTCGTTGTTTCAAGCTGGGCTGTGCATAACTTGGACGTGGCGTCCGATCGCTACAAGGCGTTGGATGAAATTATTCGGGTGTTAAAACCCAATGGCCGAGTTATTTTGGCCGATATCGTAAATCAAGCTGAATATGCGGAATACTTCGAGCAACAGGGCATGGCAAAATACAGCGGCATAATAATCTCATCCGTAATGCTGTGCTAAAAGCGGTCTCATTTGGCAGCTTTGCCCCATCGGCGGTCTCCGCCCATAAAGATAGTTCGTCAATGGAATCGGTTGGACAATGACCCAAACCAAGAGCTTTGCCTAGGTCGAAAAGAGTGTTGAACCGGGTAGGATTAGGACAAATTTTTTCGATCGCGTTGCTGACTTTTTCAGTCCCTTGCGAAAACGCTATGTACCGTACCGTAACAGCCTAAAATAATTGCTGAATGATGATGAGGCTCAAAGGATGAATAATTTACGCTTAAATCTTGGGTGTGGGGCAAAACGGCTTGAGGGTTACATCAATGTTGATCAATTTGGGGACCCCGATCTTTGCCTCAATCTCGAAACATTTCCTTATCCTTGGCGTGATAATAGTGTCATTGAAATCGAGATGCATCATGTTCTAGAGCATCTTGGACAACAGACAGAAATTTATCTAAAAATCATTCAGGAGTTGTACCGAATTTGTGCGCCAAGAGCAACGATGCACATTACCGTTCCTCATCATCGTAGCGATCGTTTTTTCCATGATCCGACTCATGTCCGTCCGATTACGGCTGTTGGATTAAGTATGTTCTCGAAACAATTAAATCAGGAGTGGCAAAAAAATGGGAGAGCCTTCACGCTACTTGCCCTCTACTTAAACGTTGATTTTGAGGTAACTCAAATATCGTATACACCCAGTGAGATTTGGCTGGAGCGTTATCCAGAAAGCGCATCTGATACAGAAAAATTATTAAAGGAGAGCGAAGTCTACAGCAACCTCATCAAAGATGTAGAGATGACGTTAGTAGCAGTAAAGTAATTACATTAATTTTAAGAGTTTGAGTCAGACTTCAGGCTTCCGATCGCACTCCCTCGTTCAATTTGCTCATCTTCGTAGGAAGGTAGGAGCCATCTGCTCTTACCGTCACAATTCATGGTTTCCAGTAGTATTTGATATTGGGATGCCCATTGACCGGATTGACTCTAACGGCTCCTGCTACAAAACCATGCTTTTCATAAAAGTGGCGTGCTTGTTCATTTTGCTGAAGGGTCGTCAATCTCAAGCCACTAGGATACAAAATTTCGCATGATTTAATAATTCAGTTCTGATTCCACTCCCCTGCATTTCCACCTCAACAAATATCTGGGAAATAACCCGATCGATCACAACCACGAAACCAACCATTCGACCTTGAGTCGTCGCAACCCATGTATGGCCTTGCTTCGAGTAGTCATTTTGGAATCGGGATTTCCATTGGTCAAACGGCTGAGGATGCACCAAAGTTGGGAAAGTAGCGCTCCAACTCCGCTGCCAAAGGGCTACCACGTTGTCGAGGTCGGTGTCAGTGTAGGGACGAATGGCAAACATTGATGGATCCTCTACTTGGACTTTGCAAACAGAGTGATAGCTCATAATATAACTCTACACCCCCATTACTCAGCCAAACCTATGCAAGCGATCGGTTTTCAGCAGCCCGGTAGCAT
>JAYVVL010000365.1:0-8988 GCA_043787035.1 Synechococcales cyanobacterium | reverse complement strand
TGGATTGTATCGCCTCGGGGACCATTTGGGTTGATATGAAAGCCTGCGGGGTGGATGTGCTGATCAGTGCGCCCCAGAAAGGCTGGAGCGGTCCGCCCTGCGCTGGACTAGTGATGCTGAGTGATTTAGCCCGCGATCGCATTAATTCCACTACAAGCAGCAGCTTCTCCTGTGACCTGCGCAAGTGGCTCCAAATCATGGAAACCTACGAAAGTGGCAGCCATGCTTACCATGCGACGATGCCCACCGATTCACTCGCTCGTTTTCGAGATGTGATTCATGAAACGGGTGAATTTGGATTTGCACAGGCTTGCCTGAAACAGCAGGAACTCGGCGATCGGGTCCGAGCTTTACTTCAAACCAAATCCATCAAGAGTGTTGCAGCTCCCGGCTTTACAGCTCCTGGCGTGATTGTAAGCTACACCACGGACGCGGAGATTCAAACGGGGAAGAAATTTATGATGGAAGGCGTCCAAATTGCCGCAGGGATCCCGCTTAAGTGTGACGAACCTGCTGATTTTCAAACCTTCCGCATTGGATTATTTGGACTCGATAAATTAATGGACCTCGATCGAACGATCGCTCAGTTAGACGCGGCATTGAGTCACATTTTTTAGAAGCGATCGGACTTGCTGACCTCTAACGTTGAGGGTCGGAGTCTTCTTTGTCCCTCAGGTCTGCTTATCCAAGAGATAGAGAGAATATTAGGTAATCTGTGTTACTGTCTAATGGGTAAAAAGTGGATTATAAAAAACTTGTGATTCATTTCTACCGCGATCTAGAAGTTGATAATGTGAAAGACTAATGTCAAAAACATTATTGGTTTTACATCATTCAATTCATTGCAATTCATCTATAGTCTTTTGTTAGGATATCCAATGCAAATTATTACAGCTCGGTTTTTACAAGTTGCTTTCGGATCGATCGCCATGATCGTTGGGATGGAGACATTCAAGCCTGCGATCGCAACTGCACCCACGCCGCCAAATGTATATCCAGCGGTGCTCAATAACAAACCCGTCTATGTTTTGTCCATGACTCGCAGCGGCGATAAAGTGTTAGTCCGTTGTTATCCAGGACAGAAGCCTAATCTCGTTTTGATGCCAAAGCCGGGTGGTGTCATCAAAGAAGGAATGTTAGTTTGTGGCCCCTAGGAATAAAGACTTAAGCAGAATAGGAACTTAAGTGCGGTACGGGCAGACTTGCGCGGTACAATGGCTGACGGGAGAATTAGTCATTTTCTCAAGCTATAACAAAAAATCAGCCTAGAGCCGAGTTTATGGATTTCGCAACCCTTGCCAGCCAACTTAATGCTGGCGCGATCCTGCCGGAAGGTATCGTGATCGCAACCTTACTTATCGTGATGGTGAGCGATCTGATCGCCGGACGGAAGCGTTCTGCACGATTCACGCCCTACCTCGGAATCGTGGGTCTTCTCGCCGCCGTTGTAGCCCTTTACACAACGCAGTGGAACATCGCAGACCCGATTGCCTTCTTCGGGGCGTTCAATAGTGACCCCTTGAGCGTGGCGTTCCGAAGCATCATTGCGCTGTCGAGTGTGGCGACGATTTTGATGTCGGTGCGCTATGTGGAACAGTCTGGGACGCCCGTATCGGAATTTGTCACAATTTTGCTGTCAGCGACCTTGGGCGGGATGTTCCTGTCGGGCGCGGATGAATTGGTGATGATTTTTGTGTCGTTGGAGACCTTGAGTATTTCGTCGTACTTGCTCACAGGCTACACCAAGCGCGATCCCCGATCGAATGAAGCGGCCTTAAAATATTTGCTGATTGGCGCATCGAGTTCGGCCATTTTCCTCTATGGCTCTTCGCTGCTTTACGGATTGTCGGGCGGCGAAACCAAGCTGGGTTCAATCGCCCTAGCCATGAGCAATGCGCAGTTAGGCAGCTCCATTGGCTTGGTGATGGCGCTGGTCTTTGCGATCGCCGGAATCGCCTTCAAGATTGCCGCCGTGCCCTTCCACCAGTGGACCCCGGACGTCTACGAAGGATCTCCGACCCCCGTCGTGGCCTTTTTGTCTGTCGGATCCAAGACTGCTGGGTTTGCCCTAGCGATTCGGTTGCTCGTCACGGCGTTCCCGCTAGTGGCCGATCAGTGGCAATTTGTCATGACCGCGCTGGCAATTCTCAGTATGATTCTGGGAAACGTCGTTGCTTTGGCGCAAACGGGCATGAAGCGACTGCTGGCCTATTCGAGCATTGGTCAGGCCGGGTTCATCATGATTGGTCTGGTCATTGGAACGGACGCTGGCTACTCCAGCATGATTTTCTACTTGATCGCCTATCTGTTCATGAACTTGGGTGCCTTTAGCTGTGTGATTCTGTTCTCACTGCGCACCGGAACGGACCAAATCAGTGAGTATTCAGGGCTTTACCAAAAAGATCCCTTCCTAACGCTTGCGTTGTCGCTGTGTCTCCTGTCTCTCGGTGGAATTCCGCCGCTCGTGGGCTTCTTTGGGAAACTGTACATTTTCTGGGCAGGTTGGCAGGCGGGCGCGTACGGTTTAGTGCTCTTGGGCTTAGTCACGAGTGTGATTTCCATCTACTACTACATTCGCGTGGTGAAGATGATGGTTGTCAAAGAGCCACATGAGATGTCGGATTCAGTGAAAAATTATCCAGTTCCCACCTTTGACGGCGTTGGTTTACGACCGCTTCAAGTCGGGATGATCGTGTCGCTCGTCGCCACTTCGATCGCTGGAATTCTTTCTAACCCGCTATTCTCCATTGCCAATTCAGCCGTGGCCCGGACCCCAATGCTTCACGCAGCAAGGATCACAAAGCCTGTGGCCGTGAATTCCAGTCCCAAAATAGTCAGCAGTTTGCCAACGAAATAATAGAAAATTTCATCGGAAATTCCTACAAGAAACCGATCGCATCTCCTAAAGTGCGATCGGTTTTTAGCATCAACCCTCCAAGCTTTCTAAATCGTCATTGCCCCCGCAAACACCAGCATCGCCGGACCCGTCATAAAAATACGATCGTCCGCCGCCCACTCAATCTTCAACGGTCCACCGGGCAATTCAATCGTCGCCGTCCGATCGCACTTCCCATTCAACACTGCCGCCACCAACGCCGCACAGGCCCCCGTTCCACAGGCTAGCGTAATCCCCGCGCCCCTTTCCCATACCCGCATCTTGAGATAGCCCGGATTCACCACTTCAATGAACTCGGTATTAATCTTCGAGGGGAACGCAACATGGGTTTCAAACAGCGGACCCACTTTTTCCAAATTTATCGCAGACACATCGTCCACAAAGGTAATGCAGTGGGGATTGCCCATGCTGACACAGGTGACGGCCCAAGTTTTTCCCGCCACCTCCAGCGATCGCGCAATCACCGTGTTACCGCCGCCCGTGAGCGTCGTTGGAATCTCAGCAGGCGAGAGCCGTGGCTTACCCATATCCACAGTAATCTGGCCATTATTTTCTATTTTGGGCGTAATCAATCCAGCCAACGTCTGCACCGTATAGCTAGATTTGGCGTTTTTGCCTTCAAGATCCGCCAAAAACCTCGCCATGCAGCGAATGCCGTTGCCGCACATTTCTGGTTCTGACCCGTCCGAATTGTAAATCCGCATCGTATAGTCCGTGCCATTTTGTCCCGGTAGCGCAAAAATAACCCCATCCGCCCCAATCCCAAAATGTCGATCGCACATCAGGGCGGCTTGTTCAGGCGTGACGATCGGGCTGGGTGCATGGCGATTATCGACCAGGATAAAATCGTTGCCTAGTCCTTGATATTTGACAAAACTCAGCGTTTGAGACGGTGTTTGAGACATAGCAGTGAGTACCAACGATTAGAGAGTGTTTATAAACAGTACACGAGTGACTTAACGGATGCCGAATGGGCGATCATAGAACCGTTATTACCAGAGGACAAAGCAGTCGGACGGTTCCGAGAGGTCGATTTGCGTACCGACTGCTAAGAGGTGATTGGCTGCGAGTTTGAGGTCATCTGCGGCGGGTAATTGGGAACGTTAAGAACTCAAGACCATCACGTTTCTAAACGATCGCTTCACGTCCAAAACACCAACCCGATCGAAATTCCTTAGTTTGTCCCCTGAATTCGCGATCGGGCAATGATTCATTCATCTAACAGCAGTTTTCTGCTTGAGCGATCGTTTCACGGTAGTCCAAGCCCTTGGTCTGACGAGGCGATCGGGTGACATTCTGGCGAGAGTCAAAATGGGTGGCTTCGTCGTACGGCACCTCAGAATAAGGCGCAACGGCAATGATATTTTCACTATAAGGCCCGATCGGATCGGTGTATAGCTTGAAGGTTTTGTCGCAAACCGCCATGCGATCGCCGCGCCACAGCGTATGGCCATCATCGTCTTGCACCGACTTCCAGGGACCTTTATAAATCACCGCCTGATTGCGCTCTAGGCATAGACCTTGCTTGCCTTTATAGGCTCGGACGGTCAGCGATCGAAACTCAATGCCATTGATGGTTTGCCACGCCTCCTCTTGCCTAACTAAGATTTCAATGCCATGAAACCCTGCATCCTCAAACATTTGTAGAAACTCAATTTCCAGGAACGCTCCCGAAATACAGCCGCTCCACAAATCGGGATCATTCATCATGGCGATCGTTGGCGCTTCGTCACAGACAATATCGGAAATCACCGCACGACCTCCGCATTTGAGGACTCGGAAGATCTCTTGGAACAGGATTTTTTTATCCTGAGGTTTGACCAAGTTCAACACGCAGTTAGAAACAACAACATCAACACTATCCGACGGAATTAACGGCGACTCTCGACGCATTCGATCGCACTCAGCTTCAAATACTGCCACATCCTGAATGGTCTGAATAGGATGGGCTTGCAACCAAGGCGTTAGCGCATCGAGATCGAGGGCGAGGTCTTGGATTTTGCCACGTACAAATTTGGTGTTGTGATACCCAATCTTCTGTGCGATCGAATCGATGTAGCTTCTCGACAGATCGAGCATGGCATCATTCATATCAACGCCAATCACTTGGCCGGACATTCCAACCTTTTGCGCGATGATATAACAGTTCTTTCCTGCGCCCGATCCAAGATCCACCACTACTTCCCCTTCATTCACATAGCGCGTCGGATCACCGCACCCATAGTCTTTTTCAACAATCTCATCGGGCAAAATTGTCAAATACCGCCCGTCATAGCCATCACTCGGACAGCACAATAAGGGTTGGACGACCCGCGCACCGTCAGCATAGCGATCGCGAACCGTTTGCTCAATGTCGTAATGGATACTGGTCATAGGGGTTGGGTGTAGGATAATTTAAGATTCTATCAGGTCAAGAACTTGCTCTCGAATCGGGCCTAAACTCGGCTCATCTTTAACAAAACTTTTGAACAGATCCCCGCCGATCGCACAGGCTTTACGGATATAGATTTCTGCGGCCTCTAGATCCCCTTTTTCGGCATAGCAAATCCCTAGCTCATAGTAATTATCTGCATTCGTATCTGCATTGTCTAGCGTCATTTCTAGGATTTCATTATAAATCGCGATCGCATCATCGTAGCGTTTGAGCTTACGATACACCTGTGACTTCAATTCCAATCCACGATGGGGAACGCCACATTCAAATCCAACGAGGCGCTCCATATCGTACATCCGTTGGGCTTCGGCAGGACGGTTGAGTTTTTCAAGCAGGTAGGTTTTGTTCAGGAGCAAGACAGGGTTTGGGTCGGCCTGCATTCCCCGGTGATAGGTTTCAAGCGCGTCTTCATCGCGACCTAACTTCTCTAAGAGTTGACCCTTCGTGTGATACACCACAAAGAAATCACCGTAGACCATCACCAAGTTGACATCCGCCAGCGCGAGGGCATATTGTTGCGTCTGTTCCAAGGCAAAAGCCCGCGCCATGAGAACGATCGGGTCCGATTCCGAATCGATCGCCTGATTCAACACCTCAATGCTTTCGAGATAACGTTTTTGGCGGTTAAGGTAAGTACCGAACAAAAAATTCGCGCCTTTATGATCCGGCACTGCATCGACTGCACTTCGATAAAGCTCCTCTGCCTCTGCATTCCTGTTGCTCTCTTCGAGTGTCGTTGCCTTGTTTAAATAGCCATCTAAGCTATCCGGTTTCAGTTTAATCACCTTATCAAAAGCGGCGATCGCCTGATCCCATTCTTTCAGTTCAGCCCAAGCTTGCCCCTTCCCATTCCACGCTTCGACGCAATTTGATTTCGCTTTAATGGCTTCGTCATAGGCTTTAATGGCTTGTGGATACTGCTTCCAACCGATCGCATTTTCAGCTTTTTTCAAGAGTGCAAGATGTTTTTTAGAGGCCATGAGTCCGAACCTGCGCAATAATTTTCTTAAAATCCTATCTTACAATCGGGAAAGACATGCTGTGCCTCAAGAAAGAGAAGCTCTAAGCCCAAATCCCTCAGACGCAAGCTCTCTAGGCTTCTGGTATGACGGACACCTCCACAAGGGCGATCGTATCACCCTCAACATCCAGGATCCCGGTTTGCTCTATGGTGCAACCGTTTTTACAACGCTGCGGGTTTTTGCACACAATCTCGACCATCCTCGGACCCATTGGAAGACGCACCTCACTCGCCTCCGACAGCTTCCCCCGTTTTGGGTTGAGCCGGACTGGACTCGGCTCCGACAAGGCTGTGAACTTCTGAGTGCTCAATGTCCTATTCTCAGAATCACCCTTTTTCCCGATGGCCGAGAATGGATTACCGGTCGATTGCTGCCGCAGGATCTTCTCACACGCCAAACCGAAGGCATTCGGGCGCAGGTGTTAGACCCTTCGTGGAGTCGATCGCTGCCACAATGGAAAACTGGAAACTATCTAGCTCCTTGGCTCGGTTTACGATCGGCGCAGACGGCGGGGTTACAGGAAGGGATTTTTGTGGATGCGGCGGGGAACTGGCTGGAAACCACAACTGGAAACCTGTGGGGTTTACGATCGGGCGTTTGGGTCACACCGCCGTTAGAGTCCGGGGTTTTGGGTGGCGTGATGCGGGAGTGGATTTTGGCAGACTCATCCGGTTGTTCCGGTGAATTCTGGACACCGGATCTCGTGCAGACCCTAGACGCGATCGCTTATTCAAATTGCGTGGTGGGAATTGTTCCCATTCAAGAGGTTGTGGGAATGAGCCGTTGGGAGAGTGCAAGCTGTGACTCCTTCAAAGCCCTTCAGATTCGGGTTTTGGGTTAGGAATGAGAATTTAATAAAATGCACAGATTTGCTCAACGGTTGAAACCGCAGCATAACGGTTCGCAGGCCATGGTCTAGAGGTATTGAAAACGTTATTTAGAATAAGATAGTTCTGGTTTCTTAGTGGCGATCGCAACCTTTACCCCATCAATTTTTTTGACCTGATCGAGTACGGCCACCACGTTTCCATGCTCCACTGTTTTATCGGCATTGATGATAACAATCGTTTGCTGAGTCGTGACCATAAGCGATCGAACATTGGCTCCTAATTGATCAAGCCCAATCATGCGTTTGTTGAGTGCTAACGTTCCATCTGCAAGCACTGTGACGTTTACCCGAGTTTGCGGTTGCTGCTGTGATTGCGATGTCTTAGGCAAGTTCACCAGCAATCCTTCTGATTTAGTTAGGTATAGTGATGACATGATAAAGAATGTCAAAATTGCAAACACAACATCCATCAATGGGACGATCGTTATAGCAATCTCGATCGGACAACAACTATGATGTCCCTATAGGTGCTGCAAACCGAGGGCCAGATGGCAAACTCTTCAATGCCGATACCGCCAGAAACAGCTTCTACGGACGCATTAGCGCTGCCCTTGATCCTCGCAATACGTTAATATTTGATGCGACTAAACTCACCAGCCATAAAGGTTTAATCTATTTCGGATTTCCACTGCAAAAAATAGACTCGATCATGATGCTTATAGTATCGGGCTGAACTTACGATCGGAACTTGCAAAAGGTTCAATTTTAAATACTACGATCGGCTACAACCGTTATTATTTCAACACCTATGGCCCGACAGGCGCAGCTTTCTACCGTCAAGGAGATCTCGATAGTCAACGCTTCAGTTTCCACCTTGCTCATGATTGGCAAGTTGCAAAAGGATTTAAATTGTGATGGGGAACAGACGTCAAAAATGAATCATTAATCTCTAATGCGCTTAGCACAAATCCTAGCGCGATCGTTAACAATGGCAGAATTGACCAATCGCGTTTTCTTCCATTGCTCTTTGCCCTCGGCACGATCGATATTGCTAAAAATTTCTAAATTGAACTGGGTCTACGCCAAAACTTTAGTGAGCATCATGGGAGTTCGTTCAACCCCAGCTAAGGCGTAAACTGGGCCGCTACTCCTAATGTCAATGTTCGAGGAAATGTAGTTTCTGTCAATCGTCTTCCTGGACTTGATCAACTGTATGCCTACGACACCGTTCACGGCTGGTTTCCAAATGACAATCTTAAACCCGAGTTTGGTACGGCTTGGACCGCCGGAGTTGACGTCAAACTCAATGATAAATTTACGGGGCAATTTGCCTATTTTGGCAATAGCCTAAACGATCGCATCGCGACTCAGCCGACTCTGCTTAACGGACGCACCGTCAGCCAATGGCAAAATGTTGGCCAAGTCAACACCAACGGTCTCGAATTCGCCCTGCAATACAAAATTACACCCGAATGGCGCACTTTCCTAAACTATACCTACACCGATGCCCGGATTGAATCTGGCGCTGAAAAAGGACTCCAGCTCACCCAAATCCCCTTCGGTGTCGCACAGTTTGGCGTCGGCTACGATCGGAGTGGTTGGCAAGCAAATCTCCTCGCCAACTACTACAGAGGATCGCGCCGATCGTTCTTCCTAAACTCCACCGACAGTTCGCTTTCCTACTCCCCCTCCTGGCTCAATATTGATGTTATAGCAATTGCCATGAGTGTTAGGACGCAAGTTTTAAAATATGCTCCATAGCATCTCGTAAACAGTCAAAGTCATTAAGACATTGACGAATGCGATG
>JAYVVL010000364.1:0-9029 GCA_043787035.1 Synechococcales cyanobacterium | reverse complement strand
TCGCCAACTCTAAGTGGAGCTTCCGAAATTGGGGCGTCTGGTAGCACTTGTTCTCAATGATGAGCTTTTCACCCTCCATTTTCCCCTCAACATAGTCTAAATCCTCCGGGAGAACGTAGGGCGATAGGTCGAGGGTTCGTTGCCAAATGGCATCAATGCGATCGGCGAGCTGCCCAATCGTCACATGCTGTTCGGAGCGGATGGAAGTATTTGAAGTCATGGCAAAGCGCATCAGAGTCCTTTTCTAGAATACTGCTTGCTGAGGATAGATGTTGAAGTGATTGAGACTGTAACAAAATCGCGGCCCACTCTGCTCAGAACCACCCCGCTCAGAACACCGTTAACACCCCTGGAGAATTTTAAAATATGGCTGGGCAACTTTTAGGCGATCGATACGAAATTGAAGAAGAGCTGGGAAAACAGGCGGGACGTCGGACGGTGTTGGCCCGTGACCTAACGACGAATATTCAAGTGGTCGTCAAATTACTATTTTTAGATGATGAGCTGGATCCGGAAGATCTTAAGTTATTTGGGCGCGAGGTCGAGACCCTTCAGTCCATTGACCATCCGTGTATTCCTAAATTTTTAGAGTATTTTGAAGAGATTCTGCCTACGAGCCATGCGATCGCTTTGGTTCAAACCTACGTCCCTGGAAAATCGTTTCAGCAAATCATCGATCGAGGTCGGACCTTCACGGAGCCTGAAGTGAAGCAAATGGGCGTCATCTTGCTCAAAATCCTGAGCCATCTTCACAGCCAAAACCCGCCGATCCTGCATCGGGACTTGAAGCCCAGCAGTATTGTATTGGGAAGCGACAGACGGCCTCACTTAGTCGATTTTGGCTCGGTCAAAATGCTGAAAAGTATGGAGAGCGTGAACTTTACCATGGTCGGCACCTATGGTTACATGCCGCCTGAGCAGTTCAGTGGCCGGACGGTGCTGGCGTCGGATCTCTACAGCCTGGGAATGACGCTAATTGCGATGCTCACCGGCAAGTCCCCAACAGATCTGCCACGCCAAAAGGGGTATTACGATTTGTCTTCGTCAGGCGATCTGAGTTCGAGCTTTGTGACGTGGCTGCACAGCATCACGGAGACCAACCTAACTCGGCGATTGAAATCGGTGGAGGAGGCGTTGCAAATGCTAAAAGCGACCGATCGGTAGGATCAATTCTCTAAGCGCGATCGACCGGGTCAAAACTCAGAAAGATTCATAAAAAGCTTAGACTACAACCTAAACAAGGGTCCGATCAGCCGAGTGACGGTGCTCATCATGAACATAGAACCGCTCGACAAGACCATGCCTGTAATCGGGAGCACAAATAGCGCCATCATGAAAAAAAGAGCGAAAGGGCTATTGCGAAATCGGTCTAACTTCAAAGCTGGAAACAGTTTTTCACAAACACTGAAGCCGTCCAAGGGTGGAATCGGTAATAAATTAAATAAAAACAGCAGCATATTGATTCGGGCGGCCATAAACAAAAAATCTTGACTCACCATCGGGAGAGCACTTCGCCGCGTTGCAATGATGGCGGTAATGCACAGGGTCCCAAGCACCAGATTAGACAACGGACCTGCGGCGGAAACCAGAATGTCGCTCCATCTCGGATGACGGAATTTGTGGGGGCTGACGGGCATCGATCCCCAGGCTATCCCAGCCACACACAGGAAAATCAGCGACTCATAGCCCATATGGACCACAGGGTTTAGGGTCATATGGCCCTCTTGGCGAGGCGTGTCGTCACCCTGGGAGAGGGCCGCTATTCCATGGGCCAGTTCGTGGATCACAATTGAGATAATCAGAATTGCAACCAGTCTGAAGAAATAAGTAGGATCTTTGAACAAGGTCTCGAAAAACATAAATCTTCCTTCTGTCACGATTAATCCATTATGATCGACATTCTCCAGATGTTTTTGACTTGTCTTTTGAGCTAATTATCTTTTGACATAATTTATGGACGGCTTTCTCAATCTTCATAAACCCTTTGGCTGGACGTCCCACGACTGTGTCGCCCAAGTCCGCCGTCTTTTTCATACCAAGAAGGTTGGCCATGCGGGAACCTTGGATCCAGCAGCGACGGGGGTGTTACCGATCGCCATTGGACGGGCAACGCGGCTGTTACAGTTTTTGCCGACGGGGAAGCGATATCAGGCGATCGTGCGGTTTGGGGTGACGACAGCGACCGATGATCTCGAAGGCGATCGTCTTACGCAGAAGGCATGCCCCGACCTAACCCTAGACCAAATCCAAGCCGTTTTGCCGCAGTTTCAAGGCACCATCCAACAGGTTCCGCCTGCGTTTAGTGCAATTCAAGTGGACGGGAAGCGGCTTTACGATCTAGCCCGCGCAGGGCAAGTGGTGGATGTGCCGATGCGCCAAGTTGAGGTGTCACAGATTGAGGTGTTGGACTGGCGATCGGGCGAGTTTCCAGAAGTGGACCTGGATATTACCTGCGGCGGTGGGACCTATATTCGGGCGATCGCGCGGGATCTGGGATATGTCATGGGTACGGGCGCGACGTTGGCGGGACTGATCCGCACCTATAGCAGCGGGTTTGATATCAGCGAAAGCTGGACCATTGAGGATCTTGAAGCAGCCTTAGAGACCGATGAATTTTCGCTGTATGGCGTTGAGCAACCGCTTATGGGATTGCCGTCGCTCAACTTAAATGCTGAACAAACCTGGCGCTGGTGTAATGGCCAGAGAATTGGGCCGCCGATTGAGGATTGGGTGCTGAATCAGCATTACCGCGTGCAATACCTCAATGCCTCGACTCAGACGCTGGAGTTTCTCGGGATGGGTGAGGTGCAGGTGCGCGATGGGGGGGCTCCGTTTTTGAAAGCCAAGATGGGGTACGCAAACTGTCCGTGCGATCGCCCCACTGATCTCCCCACTGATCAACACCCTAATCAACTCACTGATCAACACCTTGATCAACCGATCGGTACCTAATTTTTTAGGGTATTATTGGCTATGAATTAAGCGAAGTCATTACGAGTTTACCTATGACGCAATCTGCTGTCTCTTCGATCGTTGAAAATGTGGTCATCATCGGCTCAGGTCCGGCTGGATATACCGCTGCAATTTATGCGGCGCGGGCAAATTTGAAGCCGTTGATGTTTGAGGGGCAACAATCAGGTGGCGTACCGGGCGGGCAGCTTATGACGACGGCTGAGGTAGAGAATTTTCCGGGTTTTCCCGACGGGATTACTGGCCCTGAGTTGATGAAGCGAATCCGATCGCAGGCGGAGCGATGGGGCACGGAGTTGCACACTGAAGATGTGGTAACGGTGGATTTGTCGGTCCGTCCATTTGTGATTACGTCCACCGATCGCACCGTTCGATCGCACAGTATTATCATTGCAACCGGGGCAACGGCCAAGCGTCTTGGGTTGCCGAGTGAGCCGACCTATTGGAATGCGGGAATGTCGGCTTGTGCAATTTGTGATGGCGCGTCGCCGTTGTTTAAAAATGCGCCGTTGGTCATTATTGGCGGCGGGGACACGGCGGCAGAAGAAGCGGTGTATCTGACGAAGTATGCGACCCAGGTTCATATGCTGGTACGGACGGACAAATTACGAGCGAGTAAAGCAATGCAAGATCGGGTTTTAAACAATCCGAAAGTGACAATTCATTGGAATACTGAAGCGGTGGATGTGTTTGGAGATGGCGGGTATATGACGGGGGTGAAGGTCCGCGATCGGGTGACTCAGGCTGACACTGATATTGCCGCAAAGGGATTGTTCTATGCGATCGGACATGACCCAAACACACATCTTTTTGAAGGGCAAATGACGTTGGATGCCACGGGTTATATTGTGACCCATCCGGGATCGGTCGCCACGTCAGTCGAAGGCGTCTATGCGGCGGGAGATGTGCAAGATCATGAGTATAGGCAGGCGATTACGGCGGCGGGAACGGGCTGTGCAGCGGCACTTTTGGCTGAACGCTATTTGTCGATGAAGGGGTTAGAAGTTGAGTTTCATCAAGCTCAAGATGCGGCAGTGGTCCACCCCAAAGAAACGTCTGTAGAGCAATCTGTACAAGCATCTACAACCCCGGCAGTAACGACTTCAGCAAATTTTGATGCGACGGCGACTCACTATGTGGGTGGGTTTGCGCTGCGGAAGCTTTATCATGAGACCGATCGGTTAATCATGGTGAAATATGCGTCACCGAGCTGTGGTCCTTGCCATAGTTTGAGTCCGATTTTGAATAAGGTGGTGGCTGAGTTTGAAGGGAAAATTCATTATATTGAAATCGATATTACAGAGGATCCTGAAATCGCTGAATCCGCCGGAGTTATTGGAACTCCAACGATTCAGTTTTTTAAGAACAAAGATAAAGTGGGTGAGATGATCGGGGTGAAGCAGAAGAGCCAATACCGCGAAATGATTGAGTTACATCTTTAAGGCTAAGGGAATTTTTGAGAGTAAGTTTGCATAGGTTAATGTCCGTTTCGATTGCAATCGATGACGGTGGATTTTGTAGGAGATTTGGGTGATGGTTGAATTGAATAGCGAGTCGGGGCAATGGCATCGACCCCTACGATAGGGATCGATCTGCATCGCTTTAACCCGAGTGGCGATCGGGTGGATTTTAAGCTTCCAAGATCGGTGATTCTTTATGTCGCTTCTCTGAATCGGAGTAATCATAAACGAATGGAACTTACCCTGGAATCCATGTTAAGTCTACCCGATGCCATTCGAGTGCGCAGCGATTTAGTGGGTCCATTATTGCTCAATCCTATCGAGACGTGATCTTGGAGACTCTAGGGAAAGGTGAAAATCTGTCTTGGATAGGTTGGTCTTAATATAGAGTCAACGTTTGCTTTTCTAATGCTTCTCCTTTTTAATTTCGTGTGATGACATGTCAGCTTTTAATCCACTTCGCAAAATCAAGACTCTAATTTCCAGCCGCTATGCTAGAAATTTAGGCTGGCTAGGCGGGGCAGAACTGATCAATCGCGTTTTTCGGCTTGCGACGACGATTACACTTATCCGATTGTTTAGCAAATCGGACTATGGGATGCTCTCTGCTATTTACACGACCTTTGAGTTTGCCTTAGTCTTCTCCTTGGGGGAAGGAATCGGCAGCAAGATTCTTCAGACGAGCGACGAGGAAGTGGATGACGTTGCGAATAGCGTCTATTGGATGAATTGGATGTTGATGGGTGGTATTTTCGTTCTGCAATGTTTGATGGCCTATCCGATCGCCTTGTTCTACAGGACTCCAGCGTTAGTCAGTCCTTTGTGTCTATTAGGATTGTGCTATCTCCTACATTATGCGTCGCAATCATCTGTGGCGACCCAAGGGATTTAGTTTAAAGAACTGGCGTGAGATTGCGCAGTTTGGGTCTCGGGTTTTGGGTGTAGAGTTATTAAACCGCATTCGGATGAATATTGATTATTTGATTGTTGCGGGGTTTATGGAAACAGAGGCGTTGGGTCTTTATTTCTTTGCGTTTAATGCCGGGTTAGGGATTAGTCAAAGCGTTTTATGGTCGATCGGAGGGGCATGGTATCCAGAGTTTTGTGCTGTGCGATCGGACGCCATATTGCTTCGCCAAAAGCTCTTCAAAACCTTCAAGACGATCGGCATCATCATCGTGCCATTGGTCCTGCTTCAAGTCGGTTTAGCGCAATTCTACATCCCAATTTTAGCGAAGGGAAATCAATGGAATGGGGCCATTCCGATCGTAATGATTATTTGTTTATCGGCTATTCCGTTAGCCATTGCACGATCGACATCACAGATATTAAGGGCTGTGGACAAAATTCGTCTTGATTTGATTTGGAATATGATTTTTGTGGGGATTTTCTCAGTTGCGATCTTAGTGACGGTATTGATTGGGAAGCAATACGCAGGTGGAAACATGCAGGTGCAATTGATTCAGGTTGCCGTGACGGTTTTAGTGACGCAAGCTATTCTGTTACCGGGATTTACCTGGTTTGTCGATCGCGAGTTGTTTGGGTCTAAGTCGATCGACAGGTTCAGTCCCAAAATCTAGGACACATTCCAAACTCGTAGGGGGCATCAATGCCATAGAACCCTACTCGGATTGAAGGGTAGACTTCAGCAATCGCAATCATGGTGTTAGTTTGAGCAAGTTCTACGATGCCTTTTGCATGTTGCTTTTCCTCAACGCGAGTGTGAATTTTTAAGATTTGTCCTGTAATCGGCGCACGGAGGTAGGCTCGATCGAGTTCCGTTTCAGTTCGTTTAAGAAGGGCTAGGGCGTGATATATGTAGCTACGGCTAGCCGTAGCTATATATATCGAACGATCATTATAATACAAGTGCGATGAGAGAATTTTGGATGAAAGGATTTAAAGGCGATCGGCTTTGGTGAGGATGCCCGCTAGGATGAGAACGAGATGGGGCAAATCTTCGGGGACGCGGTAGATTTTGAGATCTTGGGTGATGGTGCGATGAGCGCGATCGAAGCATCCGAAAATCCAGGAGTCGCCTGTTGTGACGGCACCGTAGAGCAGTGGATTGGTGCGATCGGTCCATTGGTCTAGGGCGATGAGTTCGGCGGCAAGCTGAACAAATCCTCGGGTGAGGTCTGATTTTTTGGCTTCTATGACGAGGAGTTGATCGGTGGATTCGAGGTAGTAGTCTAGTTCTCCTTTGAGGTATTGGCTGACATCAATGCTGTACTCAATGTTGACTCTAGCGTTGATTGACGTGGCGACTTCTAACAAAATTGGCGATATCAAAACTTCTCGTCGAGCCATTTCACTTTCTAAACTAACCTGTTGACGAGTGCGATCGATCCGGTGGCTAAGTTCTACAATCGTTGGGATGGTTCCAACGGGAGAAACGGGCAGGATGAGATGGGCTAGGTGATAGGTGGCGTCCAGTTCTCGCAAGATATCGGCTATGGCAAACTTTAAGGTGAAGTAGCTGTGGAACGTGTAGGACTGGTCGGGCTTGAGAATGCGGCGGTGAGTAGACATGCGCGTGACCTAGAACTGCGATCGCTTTCATAGCATAGCAACTTAGCGGCGATCGGACGGACATTAGGCCGATCGCACGTTACGTCACATGTCGCATCCGATCGATCGCCGCTGCGAGTTCAAGGGTTCTAACCCGCACCAAATCGCCCTGAGGATAGCTTGTGAGGTCGTCAAAGGGTTGCTGACTCCAATGGGTTAACGCTTGCTGAGCGTCGGGGTTGCTAGGAAGATGTTGGTTGAGGGTTTGGATTAGGGCGGCTATGGTGCGGAGTTGGCCGGATTCTTCGAGTTGTTCGATTTGGGATACGTCAATCTTACAATCACCGATCGAAATTTCATTCACGCCGTCGATCCTAATTTTTCGACGATCGCTTTGATCGACTTGATCTAGAAATCCTGCTGCTAGCGTTCGTTTGTGATGGTAATTCCATTGTCCCGTAATTTCGATGGTGCGATCGCTTAGGTTAGCTTGGGCGATCGCTTTTGCATGTTCAGTTACGTCGCTAGCCTGGAAGGAATCCATTGCAATAACCGTGTCTGCAACGTCGAGATAATCCCCGCAGCCGCCCATGACCAAAATGGTGGAAATGCCCTGTTCATCATAGAGTTGGCGGACGCGATCGAGGAAGGGGGTGATGGGTTCTTGGGCTTTGGCGATGAGCTGCTGCATTCGTCGATCGCGGATCATGAAATTGGTAGCGCAGGTGTCTTCGTCGAGGAGGAGAACGCGGGATCCTGAAATGAGGGCTTCGAGAATGTTGGCCGCTTGGGAGGTGCTGCCGCTAGCATTTGGGGTGGAAAATTGGGTGGTCGATCGATCGAAGGGTAGGTGATTGATAAAGGGTGAGAGGTCTAAGTTAGTAATGGCGCGGCCTTCTTCGGCGCGGATTCGGACTGAGGTGAGGTTGCTGACAATGCACTCGCGACCGTCGCCGGGAATGTGGTTATAAATGCCGCGTTCGATCGCATGGAGGAGCGTTGATTTGCCATGAAATCCACCGCCGACGATCAAGGTGATGCCGTTAGAAACGCCCATTCCGATGATGTCGCCTTGGTGCAGCGTTGAAAGCGTGATTTCTAAGGATTGGGGTGAGGTGAAGGGGATGACGTCTGCTGTGAGTGGGCGATCGTCTACGCCGCTTCTTCGAGGAAGGATGGAACCGTTGGCGACGAATGCGATGAGATTGTGGGCTTCAAGCTGTTCGCGAAGGTGATGGGTATCTTCTACGGTGTTGATGTGACGTTCGATCGCTTTAGCATTGAGACTCGCGTATTTTAAAACTCGATCGATAAGTCTTGGTAAGTCTTCGCACAGCAATTCATTCGCTTCTTGTCCAGCGATGCGTCTGCCATAGGCGGGGAGTCCGACTAAGAATCTTAACTCAACTTCGGTCGTATTGATTAATGCAGCAGACCTGTCGAGTACGGATTGGCTGGCGGGGGCGATCGTTAGGCGTCCACTGTTGCCGCTGCCGCGTTTGGCTTGGGATGAGGCGGAATGCGTGTGAAATTCGCGGGTGAGATAGTCCCGTAGTGCGATCGCCCGGACTTCGTTGGAGAATAAATGCTTGGGAAATTGTGCAACTGTATTTTTCATGACGACGCGGCATTGGCTCGGCGATGCAAACGGGTCGCCCTGGATGCGATCGAAAATTAGCGTAAAATCTGGGAAGGTATGTGCGCCTTTGAGATCGTGGTATGCCCTGTAGCTAGCTCCGTCGATGCGTTGAAGGATTTGGGTCAGGGTCGGCATGATGTGTGGGACAATTTAGAGGGATGAGGCGATTGTTAGTTTATACGACTTTTAGGGACAGGAGCGATCGGATGAGTGATGTAGTGCCGGATGGATGGTCAGAAGATGAGTTTGGACCGTCAGAGGAGTTTATTAAGCTAGATCAGTTCATGAAACTGATGGGTGCTGTGGGAACGGGCGGTCAAGCGAAGGTGCTAATTCAGTCAGCGGAAGTACGAGTGAATGGCACTATAGAGACGCGTCGAGGTCGGAAATTACGCCAAGGTGATCTAGTGGATATTTTAGGTGAAACCTTTACAGTTGAGATTACCGGA